>JACOUX010000063.1 GCA_016177615.1 Candidatus Woesearchaeota archaeon
AAAATTAATATCATTAACAGTGTTTTTTTCATATTATTTCACCACAATATCAAAGCCAGCTGTTCTAACTTTCCCTTCCGCCAAAAATTGGGCCCAAAGCCTGTATTTTCCAGACTCTGTGAATGTGTGCCTGAATATTAGATTGTTATCCCCGTCAAAATTCTCGTCATGATTGTGGCTGAATTCTTCCAAAGCTTCGCCTATTGCTATCAAATGGGCATTCGCTGCTAAAAATTTTTCTGTTATTTGAGCTGGATTATTGCTTTTGTCAAAAATCTCAAATTTTAACTCAGTTTCTTTTCCTACAGCAATTTCTTTCGATGAAATAAAATTAACTTTCAGCCACCCTAGCGTATCTTTTTCCTCTGATTCCACGCTGCCCGGAACATTAATGTCGAAATCGACAATATGCTGCATTCCGTTTACCGTAAAATCAACCCAGATTCTGTAAGTTCCTGACGAAGAAAATTTGTAAGGAACAGCAAAAACTCCAGGCTCTGTCATTTCAGCATGAACATGATCAAAATGTTTTAAGTCATTTCTTACAAGAACAACATGCATTATTTTATCATGGACTATTTCTAAATCAGATACTGGTTTTTTGAGCTGCATATCATTAATTGTGAATTTAAGCAGTCCTTCTTTTCCAAGCTGCACATCTGGCCTGATAAAGCCAACTTTATACATATGGACATCAACAGAGCTTCTTGTGCCGGCATGCGCTGCCATGGCCATATGCTGCATTGAATCCATATTGTTTATTTCATTAAACTGATTTATATCACAAACGTGCTCAATGCCCTCAACCATGCAGCCCCAGCATGATTTTGCATCTTTTATGAATTTTCCATCTTGTGTTGGCTTCATAAGCATCCATTCATAGCCTGAATTTTGGCACATTTTCTTGAATTCTGAATAGCTATTTTCATCTTTTTCCATATTCATTTTTTCCATAGAATCTTTATTTTGATTAGCTGTGCAGCTAGCAACAATAAACAAAGATACAATGGACATAATCAAAAAATGGTAAATTTTCATAATTAAATCACCTTTTGTACTAAATAATTAAAAATTTATATTAATATATAATTTATTGTGAAAACTTTGCCTTCATAAGCTAAATTTTCATTAAGGGGGAGCTTAAAATCCCTTTTCTTCGTTCATACTGGCTTATTCTGCCTTTGCCCTTTAAAATACCACATAATGAAAATAATTAACAAGACAGCAATAAAAATTCCAATAACATTTCCTATTGTTGATGTAAAAATCTTTGATTCCAAAGCTCTTTCATTCAAATAGCCCCAGAACGACATCGACCAAGGCACATATTTTGGCAGCTCGGTTTGGAAGAAAAAGGTTCCTTGGAATATTACCATCAATGAGCCTATAATCAGCAATAATATTCCTCCGATTATGTTGTATGTGTGGGTTATTATTTTTTTGTTGAATAAATTAAATGTTATTTCTTTTCCCCTTAATAGTGTTGAATTTGCCCAGTCAAATCTATCGGAGAAATAAGCCAGGATGAGTAGTGGCACAACTATGCCAATGCCATAGAATATCAGCATCAAAGTTCCGCTTAAAACTGTTGTGGCATTTGCAGCCAAAACCAAAATTCCAACAAGAATTGGCCCAACACACGGTGTCCAGCCAATCCCGAAGAAAAATCCCAATAGCGCAATACTGAAAAAGCTTTTTTCTTTGCTATAGTCTAATTTGAAGCTAAAGACGCTAAATCCAATGTTGAAAAATAACAAAATTCCAAAAAAAATCAATATAAAGCCTGAGACAACTGCAAAAGTAAGCTTGTAATTGTTAAAGAAATTCCCAAGAAAGCCCGCAATCAAGCCAAAAATCGTGAATGCTGCCAGCAGCCCAATCGAAAATGCAGCAGTCATAAGCACAGCTTTTTTCCTGTCTTTAAATGCAACCGAAAAGAATGCCGGCAGCAAAGCAATTCCGCATGGGGATGTCATTGAGATTAAGCCGGCGAAAAAGGCAAGAAGAAAGGTTATGCTTGAAGCCAATTCCTGCTGATGCTGCTTTAGCCTTTGCAGGCCAATGGGCAGCTCTTGCTGCGCATAAGCTGTACTGGCTAATAAAATCATTAAAGCCAAAATCAAAAAAATATTTTTGCTTTTCATTTTCTGAGCTTGAATAATTTTGAAGACAGGACTCCAACCAATATACCTGCAAGCAAAAATAAAACATTAGTTAAGTAGCCCTTTTTTCCCTGTTTTTCAACAGCCTCAACCACAAAATCTTCCGGCATATATTCCTTGCCATTGGCATTAAACTCTAAAAAAATTTCGTATATGCCCGGGCTGTTAAATTCGTGCTTTAAGTCTAAAATTCCGTCTTTAGCCCTGAAGTCATTTTCAAGCAAAGCCTTGCCGTTTTGCACTATCTTTATTTTTCCGCTTATTTCTTCCCTAATCAGGCCGCTTTCGTTGCCGAATGAAAACAGGAAAGATGCTTTTTCATTGGCAATCGGAACATGAGGCGCCACGGACATTTGCACTAGCATATCATCTGCAACTTTTACGCAGCCGCCGTTGGAATAAGCAAAAGGGGCCAATAAAGCAAAAGTAATCACAAATAATATTATAGATTTTTTGACCATTTTATTTATACTCTATTACAATTTCATCCTTATCATGCATCACATATTTATCAAACTCGTAATTTGGCTTGCCATTTACTGCCATTGTTAAAGTGCCGTTTTCATTATTGCAATATTCAAATATGCAGGAGCTGCTGAATTTTTTATCCCAAACCCTGAAGAAATAGCCCAAAGTCAAGGTTTCAGGCTTTTGCCATGGCCTGTTATTTTCCAGATGAATTGTGCCATCGCTTTCATGGGTATGTGTCGGGGACATTCTCATTCCGCTTATTTCATAGTCCATGTTTTTACCAATGTTTATTCCAATTCCTGTTTGTATTTGCTGCTTTTCCCCATTTATGATTATTTTCAGCTTGGGATGCCAGTGTATTGGCTGTTGAGGAATTTCATCTGTGTTTTGGTTTGAGGATGAATTTCTGAATAAGAAAAAGAAGCCTCCAAATACTAAAATAACTGCAATAATTACAATATAAATTGGCTTCATTTGAGCTCGTTATTTCTTATTCTTGGCTGTAGCCTTTTTTATCCCACTCAACTTTTCCTCCGATAACATTATAGACATTCGTGTATCCCATTTCTGCGAGCTTGTCCGCTGCGATCTCGCTCATTCTTCCAGTCCTGCAGTACAAAACTATTTTAGAATTTTTGTCAGATGGCAGTTTATCAAGTTGATTTTCAATTTTATCATAGGGAATAAATGCGTCAGTTACCTTGATGTGCTCCTGCTCCGGAATATGGACGTCAATCAAAACAAAATCCTTGCTTTTTAGCTGCTCATTTAATTCATCTGTTGTCATGTTTTTGTAGCTGCCTTTCTGCAACTCTGCTGTTCCGAATTTTTGCACATTTGAAGTGCAGCCTAGTGCAAGCAAGGCAATAAACATTAATACCGCAAAATACATCATCCATTTGTGATTCTTACATTTTTTGCAATTTTTCATCTTTTAATGTATTTTCGCAAAATCTGTTACTGAAGCCAATTGATTTTTTATTTCTTCTTCGCTTTCATCGCCATAGCTTATCAATATTTTGTCCAAATCATTGAAAACATAATTGTCAATTTCGTTATTAGGTCTTCCATTAACATAAAATTTGAGCTTTTTATTTCCTTCATTACACAATTTTTTCTTATTTTCAAGAATTATGCAATCTTTGTTAAATTCCATTCCAATGCTTTTGAAGAAAATCCATAAAGGAATCCCTGTTGCATGCATGTGCAAAACATCGCCAGTTTTTTCAGGAGCTGGAGTGCCAGAATCTACATGGATAAAACTGCTTACTGGCTGATTACTTTGCATTCTTTCCATGTGCGCTTTATCAGAAAAATCTGAGGCTTTGCCATTGATGTAAATCTTCCAATCTGCATGTATATGCTGCGAGCCTAAAACTCCAATTTGAGAATTCATACCCATACTACATTGAAGTTCTCCGGCATCAATGCACTGCTCTACTGGCATGCCGCAAATATCGCATCTTCCATCATTATTAGTATCCATTAGCTGCCTTGCAAGCTGCTTGTCAAAATTTGTCAAAGACATTCTTGACATCATAGCAGGAGTATGTGTTTCAGTTTGCTTAAGTTCATTTTTGCCATTAAACAAATCAATGGCAGAAGGTATAGAAAGTATCAAGAGAGCTACTGCTATGATGAGCACTGATACCAACAAAATATTTGTAAAATCAACCTTTGCTTTTCGGTATAAATTTTTCATAAATGTACCACCCTATACTAAAAACGACCAAAACTCCCCCTACAATCCAAAAAATATAATTAAATTGCTGTAATTGTTGAAACGGAATTCCAGCAATAATCAACCCCGAGTTCAGCAAAATAATTTTTCCTGAAAATTCCATATTTTTTCCAAACTTCAGAATTATTGTCAGGATCAGCAAAGCAAGAGCTATGGCCCAGAATGGAATGGCAACCCTTGTCAGGAACAGCAAAGGCATTCCTGTTATAGTAAACCCTAACAATGTCAGGATTGATATTAATCCCAAGCAGACATTATGGCATACTTGATAGCCTCCAAGAAAGCTGAGGCTGCCAGAAATGCTTCCTGTAGCTCCCAAAACTTTTTCTTTGATTGCATTACTCATTTTAAGTTGTATCTATATTCTTTCCATAAGGATGAATCAGCTTCCACCCATTTGCTCTTTTTTTCAGCGTATAAGTACTGCTGAATTCTTTCTTCGTTCCATCTTTGTTTTCTATCTCTATTGTGTAGCTAACGCCTGCTTCATTATCATTTTTGTATTCTTCATTTGCATCAAGCAATCTTATACTGTTAGCCGTATCATAAAATTTTTCCATATTTGCCTTGAAATCTTCAAATGTGTTTGCAGTAGGCTCAATCTGCTTGAAACCTTCAGAGATTAAAGAATACATAGTATTATATTGCTCATCATTCCAAGCCTGAAAGTAAAGAGCAACAACTTGCTCCGGAGTTAATATAGAAACATCTTCTGATTGTTTAGATTGCTGCTTTGCACAGGCATTTACGAGTAAAATAAAAAATAAAAAAACAAATAACGATAGTTTTCTCATCTTACCTCACAATCAATTTGCCTTTCATATTGCTGTGGCCAGAGCCGCAAAAGACAGAGCAGAAAGCTGTAAAAGTGCCTTCCTTGTCCGCTGTAAACTCTATTGTTTTTGGAGTGCCTGGGTCAAGCCTTTCATTAATTCCGTATTCAGGAATTGAAATGCCATGCGGCACATCTATACTTGTAACTATCAGCCTTACCTTATCTCCTTTATTGATTTCTATTGTGCCTGGCTCAAAGGAAAACTGCTTTGCAGTCATCCTAAACTCCTTGACGTTATCTGAGGCTATAATTTCTTCATCACCAGAATCACCTGCTGGAGCCTGATTAACAATCGGCTCCTGTGAAGACGGCTCTTGCGGCGGACTTGGTAGTTCCGGGCTCTGCGAATTTGCCTCATCTGCTTCGTTTACAGGGGTTCCCTGCCCAACTAGATCTTCTGGATTTTGCTGGCTGCACGCGACAAGCAAAAAAATGCTTAAGGCTGCAAATGCAGCAAATAACATTATTTTTCCCATTCTACCACCTCAAATTTGCTTTTTTATATATAATTTAGGATGAATACCTGAGTTTATTAAACTTTATTATTTCAAAAGAACAGATATTCCGGCTTATTTGCGTTTATGG
>JACOUX010000015.1 GCA_016177615.1 Candidatus Woesearchaeota archaeon
ACTGTCACTTATATTCACTAAAGTGCCTTTTACATTATTAAACTCCATAGCCTCTCCAAACTTAAAATTAGTATAATTAACCACACTCCCATTCATTATAGTCGCATTATTCCCGTAAATGCTCCTGTCAATTCCATAGCCTGAATGCTGTGCAATTATTCCAGAAGATAAAGAAATGTTCCAGATAGCTACTTCGTCAATAGTGCCGTTGAAATGCAGCTGGCCTGAACTTGAATCTATGCTTCCAATTCCTATATATTGTGGGTCAGTGTTGTCAAAATTAGTCAAGCCAGATGCAACAGAATTCATAAGCACTCCATTGATGTAGATTTTTCCAGTGCTTGTATCAACTGTTCCTGCTACATGATACCACTTACCAGCTTCTAGGGCAATATTGCTAGTTAATGTAGTTCCACCTCCTGCATCAGTAGGTCTCCATCTAAAATCAACAACCGATGGAGTGGTTAGAAACTCCAAAGACATTCTTATGCCTCCACTAGTTGATGTGCTTTCGACATATGGAGCATATCCTACTAATCCATTTTTGTTTGGCTTAATCCAAGCTTCGACTGTTGCAGAAGATTTTCCTTTTATTGAAGCGCCTTTTGATATATTTATGAAATCGTCAAGCCCATCAAACTCCAAGCCAGCAGCACCAAGCCTTGCATTTGACATGTTGTAAACAGGACAATAATTCAAATCCAGCCTGCAAGTACCATTCCCAATTCCAGCGCCTGTTGAATTAGTCGCATTATTCAAAAACAATGAAGCATTCTCCCCAGTCCCTGTATCATTGTTGAAGTGCATCAATAAGACAGTCGAGCCATTTGGTGTTAATTCTCTTGCTTGAGACGAATCAAACGGCATATAAAGAACTAAATTAGTTTCAGCGGAAATGTTGTGCGTGACATTTAATTGTTTTTCAGACTCTTGATGTAAAGTTGCCTTTGTATGGCTTGAAAGTGTTGGCAGCAAGATAAGGTGTGGCTGTGGAGTTTGAGGCGTTGTATAATATGCTTCTTTCTTTTTGTGTTAAAATGCGTTTCCAGAGCGCTACTTCGTCTATGCGGCCGTCCCAATGACCTACACCAACACCAGATTCGCCATTGTGGCCAATCCTTAAACTTGAAGTACTGTCACGTACACCAGTAGTATAGGAAGTGGAGTTCACCTCACCATTATCGACTTGGATATTAATAGTGTCTCCTACAGAGTCATGCCAAGCTGAAATGAAATACCACCTTCCGGTAGATGTGCTACCTGTCGTACCACTTATTACATCACCTGAGCCGCTTGCGCTCGCAACATCAAATTCAAATCTGTCTTTACCAGGATTATACGCCAAATCATACTCGCGCTGACCAGAGGAATCAGATTTAGAAATCGCCCATCTGGTTGTACCCTTGCTGTCAAGATACACCCATGCAGCAATTGTGAAATCAATATCACCAGTGCTTATGCTTGGATTGTCTGGTATGCCTAAAAATTGATTATTAGACGCAGTTAAGTTAACTGCTCTTTCTCTTATACCATCAACTGCTGTTATTGTTGCAGGTACTCCACTTGTGTTTAAATTATTTGTTCCCTTGTAATCACTCCTGTTATTGCTTGAAGTAGGCTCATCAAACTTCCAGTATGCAGTCAAGTTGACGCTTAAATTCCCGTCAGGATCATAATCCCAGTCATCTAAAGTGACATTTGCTTCCCCTCCAGTGCCCTGCACAACAGTTGCGTTTTTATTCACGCTTTTGTTGAAATCAGCATCGGAATTGTCTGTCACGTTCAATCCATTGTAATACTCTACATTGTTCAGGAACAATCTTACCAAATGATTGAGCAAATTGCTTCCGTTGGATAAATTTACTTTTCCTGAAACTGCAACTGCAGCGCCTGTGAATGAAGTTGAAACATTCAAGGCTAATGTCAAGTTTATAGTTCCATTACTTAATGAAAAGTTGCTGAACGAGCTTACATTGAACGTCACATTGTTTCTTGCATAGCTTAATATGACACATTCTGGAGCTACACATTCAACACCATCCTTCAGTATTTTTGGAGTTACAACGTAAATATTGTAGATGCTTACATTGGCGCTTGAATTCAGAGTCCTGTGCAAAGACTCTGCAATAATTCCAGCCCTGTTCTCGCTTATGTTGACATTTTTGTTTAAGTCAGCACCTGTCACATTGATTGGATTGAGCCATACTATTTTTCCATAAACAGTGTTTTCAATTACAGCATTGCTTATGTTGTCAAAAGCATTCAGGTTATTGTAATCTGTTGTTGTTCCATTAAAATTGCTGACTCTTGCAACAGTCACATTAAAGCTGTCAATAGTTCTCATCAGCCTGTAGCCAAGGGTTGTGCCATCACAGGTTACATTGAAGCTTGCAATTGTTTTGTTGGTAAAGGATGTATTATACCAGTAAACTTTCCTTGCAGCATCATAATCCATCTTAATCGGAGCATTCCAATTTCCGCTTCCATTATGGCTTAATGTGCAGTTGATATTTGTCCCGTTGATTGGATTGACAAAATCTGTAAAGTTGACAGTGAAGTTAAACAGTTCATTCACAATAACTGTCCTTAACTCAGTGTCGTCAAATATCGTCAGATTGCTTCTTGAAGAATAATTGATGCTTACATTGTTCAGTATCGGAGTGTACCTTGCATCAGTTGTGTTGAAATCAACTTTGTACTGGAAGTATCTTGCAACTGCATTGCTAGTTATTGTGCTTATTGTGTTATTGCTTACCCCAGTCCAAGCTGTAAATGTCACATTATCTTGGCTTGTCCTGTAGCTTAAGTTTAACTTCAAAACCCCTCTTTCGTAATGCTTTCTTATTTCATCAGCACTTAATGAAACATTCCAGATTGAGAGTTCGTCTATGGTGCCGTTTATAGGTATCGGTCGTGATTGTTCATGTCCTATATAAAAACCGATATTCCCAACAGAGCCAGGTCCTCCCACTTCACTTTTGCTTGCATCTTGAATCCCGTCTATATACATATTTAATGTGCCTGAAGAATTATCCCTGACAAAAACAAAATGATGCCAGTTATTATCATTTAAACCGCCCCTATTTGATTGTACACCATTTTCATCGCCTCCATTAGCACCTGTAAAGAATTCAATTCTTCCTGTTGATGGATAATTAAGCATTACTAATAATTCTATAACCCCTGTTCTTCTTCCGATTATTATTCTCTGTGCTCTTGTATCTTCAGTTTTTAACCACAGTTCAGCAGAATAAGTTCTGTTAAATATTCCATTTGGGAAACCTGTAGCAAAACTTGTCACATTCACAAAATCATTCACCCCATCAAACAATAACGCTTTTGAAAACTTTCCATCAGTAAAGTTTCTTCCAAAATCGCTTGTTGAATTGAAATTTCTTGTTCCGTTGTTGCCGTATTGTGAATAATCAATTATTTTAGCGCCTGCGTGCTGGGCTATTAAATCAGAAGATAATGTTTTGTTCCAGAGCGCGACTTCGTCTATGGTGCCGTTGAACCATCCAAAAGTGGCATCGGCATCAGGCCTTTTGCCAATCAGCAATTCGGCAGTTATACCAGCTAAACCATAACCATCTGTACCTTGTGCATTAGGATCTTTTACACCATTGATGTAGAGCGTCATATTAGGAGAGCTTTTATGCTCATAAGTCCCTGCTATATGATACCAATTTCCGGGAAAAATAACTGAATCGCTTCTTACACTTATTGTATTAGTACTGCCAATTGCTCTTCTAAAGAAATTAATTTGATTAGGTCGATTATTTTCACCCACCTGAAGGTCGAATTGACCTTCAGTCCCTTCACCCCCGATTTCACCCACAATTCCCACCAGGCCATCTACAGTTTTAGGGAATATCCAAGCCTCTACACTAAAGTTTCCTATGTAGCCTCCGGTTGTTAGTACAGTTTTGCCAAATCTAACTTGATTGAACTTGACTGCATCAAACTCCATAGCCTCTCCAAACTTGAAATTTGTTGTATTAACAACGCTTCCATTCATCAACGTCGCATTATTCCCGTAAATGCTCCTGTCAATTCCATAGCCTGAATGCTGGGCAATTATTTGCGATGAAAGGGAAACGTTCCAGATAGCGACTTCGTCAAGAGTGCCGTTAAATTCGCTGTACTGGTTTTCACCGCCAATTCCTAATGGCGCAGCAATATTTGGTATAGTGTCTGTGTCTGTTTCTGATGCTACAACAGCTCCATCAACATAAATCCTGAAATCATTTCCTGTTCTGGTAGCAGCTACATGTTGCCATACATTTTGCTGTGTATGGTAAGGTGCAGGCTCGTTTATATCAATAATTTCTGTGCCAACACCATCCACAACTAAGAATCTCCAGTCTCCATTGTCCTGCCTGCTAAGAACCCATAAATTTGAATATGCTGTACCAGCCTTCTGTCCAATTATATTTCTGCTTGGCGCCCTTATATCCTTGGAATAAATCCATGTTTCGATAGTGAAGTCGTTAGCTGCAAGATTCCAATCATTGCTGTCAGGAACGGTAACATTATCATCAATTCCATCAAACTCCAAACCGCTTCTTCCAAATTTATAATTAGTTTTGTTATAAACAGGGCAAGCTGTTCCTGAGCAAGTCCCATTTAACATGCTGCCGACTGTGGCATTATTGAAAAATAATGTATCATTTTCTATTCCGCTTACATTGTCAAAATGCATCAATAAAACAGTGCTTCCATTCGGTTTTATTTCAGATGCACTCGCACTATCAAACGGCATGTAAAGCACTAAATTAGTTTCAGCAGAAATGTTATGAGTTACATTTAATTGCCTCTCGCTTTCTCCAGTCTCATTATTAAAGTGCATTAACAGAACTAACCCAGTAGTGTTGATGAAAGGGCTTTCCTTGGCAGCAGTATTGTGCGCTATTATATTGTTAGCAACAAAATTC
>JACOUX010000066.1 GCA_016177615.1 Candidatus Woesearchaeota archaeon
GAAAAATACAAGATAGCAATATCAATTGATTATTATACCGCAGCCAGCGGCAGCACGTACACAAAAACTGTAAAAGGCGACATATACGCAACTGTCCAATAAATCTAATTCTTATTCATCATTTTTTGGCAAAAAGAGGCAACTATGGGAAAATCGCAGGCAGCGCTTGAATTTCTTACGACTTATGGATGGGCGTTTCTGGTCATACTGATAACAATAGGCGCCCTTTATTCATTTGGGGCTTTTGACTTTGCCAAATACCTGCCTCAGAAATGCACTTTCACTTCGCAGTTTAAATGCCGGGATTTCAGCCTAAAGCCAAGCGAGGTGAGAATAAAGCTTGCTAACAATCTTGGAGAAGACATTGTTGTTAATTCTGTGCAAATCACAAACGATGCCAAACTTCCAATATCCTGCAGCAGCATTTCGCCTTCTGTCCCATTCAGCTGGACACATGACTTGGATAAAGATATAGTTTTTTCATCATGCTCCGGAGGCGCTTATATAGCAGGTGAAAGGGTAAGGCTAAAAATATCTTTAAGATATTATGCAATAAACACTCCAAGTGCGCCAAATCATTGGGTAAACGGAAGGATAGATGGAAGAGTCACCAGTTAAGAGAAACGCAAAGTGCAAATTGTGCAGGCAATTGGGCCAGTCTTCTTTAGAATACCTGATTATTGTAGCCATCACCTTTGCCATAATTGTTCCTACGACATATATTTTTTACAGCTATTCCAAAGAATCTGGCCAGGAAATAAGCGATGCGCAGGCTGCAAGGGCTGGAAAGGCAATTGTCGATGCTGCACAGTCAATTTTCTATTCCGGCCAGGGCTCAAAAACAACACTTGAGCTAAATATGCCGGACAACGTGGCAAGCGCAGTAATAATTGATGGGAAAGAGCTTGTTTTTAACATAACAACAAATTTCGGCGTTTCTGAGCTTGTATTTTTTTCGCCTGTCAGCATCACCACTTCAAGCCTGAACTGCAATGGAAATGTCTGCAATCTTCCCGGACTTGGAAGCCCAGGTATTAAGAAGGTAAGGATTGAGGCATTGGCTGATCAGGTAAAGATAGAAGTCATATAAATTTAACAAAAATGTATAATAAGTCACAATCCTCGGTCGAATTTGCAGTGCTTGCCTCTTTTATGCTTTTTGTGGTTGTGGGATTTTTTGCAATCGCATCCTACAAGATTTCAGAGTCCAAAGACGAGTCTAACATGAAAGTATCAGAGAGCATAGCAAATCTCGTGTACACTGAGGTTGAAATTGCCAAGTCTGTTAACGACGGCTATACAAGGACATTTTCCCTTCCCCAGTCAGTGAATGGCATAGACTACAGCATAAGCCTGGTAGGCAACAGAGAAGTCATAGTTGATTATCTAGGATATGAGTATGTTAAATTCCTTAATGCAACAGGAAGCGTGCATAAAGGAGACAACACCATCTCAAATTCCATTGGGAAAGTATACATAAACTAGATATAAGGGACATTCTCATGAAACTTGATTCCATAAACAAAAATATAGTTCCAAAACAGCCCTTTTTTTCTTGTTACAAATACTGAAAATCCGGCATCGCGAAATACCTTCTCAATAGCCATGTTGCTTGACAGCCATGCAACATTTGGGATTACCTTAAAAAAATCTGCATAGTCCATGAGTACTATCTTGCCGCCGTACGGCAGCAGGCTGCGCATCTCTTTCAGCACTTTCCTCACATCTTGAAGATAACCCATCATCCCGATGCTTACTATGGCATCAACATGCGGTATTGATGGATGCACCCTGTTGACCTGGTGCTCATCGTGGACTACATAAACATGCGTATGGCCCTTTTTCAGCAGGCGTTTTCTTGCAATTGCCAATTCTATTCTGGAAAGGTCTGTTGCATAAACCGTGCCATCAGGCCCGACTGCCTCTGCCAAGTGCATTGTCAAAGTTCCAACAGAGCACCCAAATTCAAGCAGTTTTCTGTTTTTTATATCGCCAAGCAGCGCAATGATCTCTTTCCTTACTTTTTTTGGAAGGATTATTTTTTCAGTTATAAGTGTCAGGTAAGCAAGCGCATCATTTATCCTGATTATCGCATCGGGATTGTAATAAACATTGAGAAGAAGATATATTGGGATTCCTACAAAAATAAGCGAAGCCCCAAGCTTAAGGGAATTTATTGAGCCTGCATCCTGCTGAACCCATACAGCTATCATAATAACAAAAAAGGCCATCAGGACTGCTGAAGTCAATGCTGCAAACGGTACCCTGAATAGGCTTGGCAGCCGAGGCTCTTTGCGCCTTAGGATTGGAACAGCTATAATGACAAAAGTATACATAAGCAAGCCAAGAGGCAGCAACAAACTTAACAATGCCTTGTATTTCCCGAGTGCCATGACAAATACCGCCAAAGACACAAATGCCTGAAATAAAATTGCTTTGTATGGAGTATTAAGCTTCTCATGAATATCGCTGAGCTGGGCTATGAATAGTTTGTCCCTTGCCAATGCAAGGATTAGCCTTGGCATTGTGATGATGCCGCTCGCTGCAGCGCCTATTAAAGAGGCAAAAATTCCGATGTTTACCATTCTCATGCCAAAATTTCCGAGAATTATGCCTGACACGTTTGAAAGTGGCGCCCCTGAAGATGAGAGAATCCTCCATGGTATTATGCCTAAGGAAACGGCAGTAACAAGTATTCCCAAGATGCCTACTATTAGTGTTCCTGCAATAATGGCTATAGGTATTGTTTTCTCTGGCTCCTTTGTTTCCTCAGAGAGGTAAGTGGCGCTTTCCCATCCGAAAAAGCTTTCTATAATAAAAAACATTGTTATGACTATAGAAGATGCGCCAAAAGCGAAAAAAGGCGAAAAATTGCCAGTATCTATTCTGAACAGCCCGGGCAATATGACTGCCAACAAAACGCTTACAGACGTAAATGCAAAGAAAACAAGCAAATAAGCGCTGACTTCTACCCCAAGATAAGCAATTAGGTTGAGTATTACAATAATCAATATTCCAATTCCAAGCTTAAGCCAGGCGCTTGATGGGGGTATAAGGTAATCAATGGCTGCAACAACAAGCAAAGAGGTAGTAAGATTTCCAACAATCCATGCTGTCCAGCCCATCATGAATGAAAAAAACTTGCCATAAGCATGCTTGCTGAATTCATAAATTCCCCCTGCTTTCGGAAAGGCAGATGCGAGCTCAGCAAAATAAAATGATATAACCAATGCAATTGCGCTTAAAATAACCCATGCAAGAATAGACGCATTCCCAGAATAGCCTGATCCAATAGACATTCCAAAATACAGGCCAGTGCCCATAATCGAGGAAATCGCCAAGGATAAAGTTGTCCAGAAGCCAAGAGCCCTCTTTAATTCAGCCATTTTGGATATAAAAAATTTTAATCTAAGAGATTAAAATTTTTCCTTTTTAAAAATGATTGTTAATACTTCAAAGTGGAGAAAAAGAAAAAGAGTAACAGCAGCAAAATTTACTCTTTTTCTTTTCTCAAAAACATTTATATATCATCAAGAATACTATTTCACTTATGCCAATGAAAATCATGACGGTGGAAGGAAGGTACAAAGGAGAGATAGACTTATCCAATCTAGATACTGGAATCCTGCCGAAAACTATTGGATTGGCTACAACAGTCCAGTTCCTTGGTTATGTTGATGAGATAAAAGAATTTCTTTCAAGCAAAGGCAAAGACGTATTTGTCGACAAGCTAAGGCAAAAATATGAAGGCCAGCTTCTTGGCTGCGACCAGGGAGGCGCTGAGAAGATAAAAGACGAAGTTGACGCTTTCCTTTACATCGGAACAGGAGTGTTTCATCCTCTCGGAATTGCGATAAACATTGACAAGGAAATTTTCTGCTATGATCCGCTAAACGCGATAATGTCAAAAATAGGCGGGGAAGAGGTGGCAAGGTACAACAGCAAGAGAAAGGGCGCTTATCTTAAATTCCTTGGTTCAAAAGAGATAGGGATACTTGTCTCCTTGAAGCCGGGGCAGAATAATTTCAGAAGAGCTGTGGAGCTGAAGAAGCTGCTTAAGGACAAAAATTGCTATATTTTTGCCTTTGACACCCTGGATTTTAATCAGGTCGAGAATTTTCCTTTTGTTGAATGCTGGGTTAACACTGCATGCAGCAGGATACTGGACGACTATTCCAAGTTCCCGATGCCATTGGCGGATTTAAGCGATATCGAGAAGGTTGGGCTGCTGGCAATAGAAGCTTAGTTACTTTTTCTTCTTCTCTAGCAGGTAAATGAGGGTTTTCAGCTCATCAAGCTCTTTTTTTGACGTGTCAACAACGAGGCTGAGAAGGATGAACATAACCAATAATGTCAGCCAGTCAAAGATTGCTATTATCATCAGCCAGCTTGGAATGCCTCCCTCGGTAACATAGACCTGCTTTATCAGCTGAAATCCAAGCACAGAAGCCCCTATACCGACTATCAAAAGCACTATATCAAACATATTCATCTTGTTGTCGAGCATCTTTTGAGAACGTCTTGAAACTATTATTTAAATCTTGTTATTTCCTGTGGCTGAATAAAATAAGCCCTATGGCAGCAGTCATGATAAATCCGGCAAGGAGCAGAAGCAAAATTGATGAAAAGTCCAAGACAAGTCTTCCTTCACTAGGCTGTGTTTCAGGGTATGGTGAACCATTGGCTTTTTCTCCCCCTTCTGTTCCACCTGCTGTTTTATTTTTGATTTCCTGCCCTTTTGGTCCGGGTTTGCCTGCAGGAGCAGAAGCGCAGTCCCTGACAACAATATTCACAATCTTTTGGTCGAACAAAACATAATTCTGCCAGTAAAGGCTGACATAGATTGGGTAAGTTCCAGAATTAAAGAACTC
>JACOUX010000013.1 GCA_016177615.1 Candidatus Woesearchaeota archaeon
AATATATACAAAAATGACAAACTTAAACAAGAAAGACTTGATCGGATTAAACCAGCAGATAGGGCAAAGCGGAAAGCTCCATAATGAGCATAGCTTAGACTTTGCACTTTCGATTTCAAAACAAAACAAAAGCTGGCTTTATGAGCTAAGCTACATTGTAAGAAGCCTGCTGGTTGAACATTGTTTTGAGGATGGCAACAAAAGGACGGCAATCATCACAGTTATAACCCATTTTGAAAATAATGATTTAGAGTATGATAAAGACAAATTGATAAAAAACATTTTCATCATTGCAAAGAAAAATATAACTGATATAAATAAAATCATGAGGCTGCTCAAAAATGTCATCATTCCTTGAAAAAACAAAAGAAGTAATAGCAAAAAACCAGGATGTACTTGCTGTATTTGAAGAGCTGGACAGGACTGGAAAATTCAGGAAAAGAACTTACAAGATAAAAGCTCAGGAGCTACTGCAAACAAAACGGAATAAACATGTCAGGAAAGATAGAAACCTATATGAGAGAAGGACTGAAAAAAGCTCTATATTAATAGATAAAAATCAAAAGATTTAAATATAAGTATATCTATTTTGAATATATATTTATACTTTTTACATATAAAAATGGTACAAGAGACTAAAATACTGGAAAAGGAAAAACTTGGGCATTCTCCTAATTTAAGCACTGTTCTGATGGTGGAGCAGGTGCTAAAAGAATCAAACGAGTTATTAACTTTGGCAGAACTAAAAAGAAGGCTGCCAAAAAAGGTTATGCATCAAACACTGCTCCAGATTTTGGATTATTTGCAGGTTAGCGGAAAAATAATTATCGGGACAAAAGGAATTCTTTGGGTTTTTGCAGAAAGAAAGGAAATAGAAGAGTTAATCAAAAGAGGAACAGAAGTATGAATAAGCCAGTTAGGGTAATTCTTTTAGATGAAGCAGACATAGAGTATAAAAAATTAAATGAAATAGTTGGGCAGCAGACATCAGATGGCAAGGAAAATACATTTGAGATGCAATTATTGCGCTCGATAAAGCAAAAAGTAGAATTTATAAAATCAAATCCCTTTTATGGTAACAACATTCCAAAAAAGAATATACCAAGAAATTATAATGTTCAAAATTTATGGAGGGTTGAACTGATAAATTTCTGGAGAATGCTCTATACAATTAAAGGAGATCAGATAGAAATAATCTGTTTTGTTCTTGGCATTGTCAATCATGATAGATATAATAAGATATTTGGTTACAGAAAAAAATAAAGTCATAGAAAGCTATATAAGGAATGAATTTAAAAGTATGTATAATAAAGAATAAATAACAATAAACTTAAAATAATTAAAAATTATGAGACCCAATAACGAAATATCAATGGAGTGGGAATAGCAACAAAAACATTAAGAGCAGCAAGATGTCCAAAATAGTAATTTTAATTTTATTTATTTCGTAATGAAAAGTTTATACTGAAAAAGAGGCAAAAATGCTTAGCTATGTTGTTGCAATCGGCATTTTATCATTAGCCGTGGCTTTGCTTCTTTCCTTATACATCCTCAGGAAGCCTGCCGGAAGTGAAAAGATGCAGGAAATCTCAGAGGCAATTCACCAAGGGGCACTGACATTTCTCAAGAAAGAATATGAAGTTTTGGCTGTTTTCCTTGTTTTAGTTGCTTTGATTACGTACTTCTTTCTGGAAAATGGCCCAAAATTAGCTACATCTTTCATTATAGGCGGCATTTCATCAGCACTGGCAGGCAATATAGGAATGAGAATTGCGACAAAAGCAAATGCAAGAACAACAGAGGCAACAAAAAAGCACATTGGAGAGGGATTGAAAATTGCTTTTTACTCAGGCGCAGTAATGGGATTAAGTGTTGTCGGAATCGGCTTGCTTGGAGTCACTATCTTGTATTATATTTTTGGTGATCCAAATATAATCTTCGGGTTTGGATTTGGAGCTTCGTCAATTGCGCTGTTCGCAAGAGTCGGAGGAGGAATTTACACAAAAGCAGCTGATGTAGGCGCGGATTTGGTCGGCAAGGTTGAAAAGGGAATTCCTGAAGACGATCCCAGAAATCCCGCTGTTATAGCGGATAATGTAGGGGATAATGTCGGTGACGTTGCTGGAATGGGCGCTGACTTGTTTGAAAGCTATGTCAACAGCATAATTGCAGCAATGGCTATTGGTCTTATTGCATTTGGAGATAAAAAATATCTAATGCTCCCATTGATGATATCAGGGCTTGGAATTCTAGCCTCAATAATCGGAGTGTTTTTTGTCAGGGCGAAAGACGACAGGCATTTATTCAGCGCAATGAACAAAGGGCTTTACTCAAGCACTCTTTTGGCAGCTGTTTTTTCATTTGCATTCATCAAATACCAAGGGATGGATATTGGAATTTTCTATGCTGCCCTTGCAGGATTGGTTGTCGGAGTCATTATCGGGCTGTTTACACAGTATTACACATCTAACGCCCACAAGCCGACACAGAGCATAGCAATTGCCGCAAAAACAGGCGCAGGGACAAATGTAATCCAGGGCCTTGCAGTTGGGATGGTCTCTACATTGGTGCCGGTTTTATCAGTTTCTTTTGCAGTCCTTGTTGCATATCAGTTTGCAGGGCTGTACGGCATTGCAATTGCAGGAGTCGGGATGCTCGCAACGCTTGGATTTACGCTTGCAATAGAAACTTATGGTGCAGTTGCGGACAACGCTGCAGGCATTTCAGAGATGGCAAATGCAGGAAAAGATGTGAGGGAAAAAACAGAATTGCTTGACGCGGTTGGCAACACAAATGCAGCAATAGGAAAGGGGTTTGCAATCGGAAGCGCTGCGCTGACTGCCCTTGCATTGTTTGCCAGCTTTACACAGATAACTAAAATAAGTGTAATGAGCATTTCTGATCCAAATGTGATTATTGGCCTGTTCATAGGGGGCATGCTTCCGTTTTTGTTCAGCTCTTTTGCGATGCAGGCAGTGGGAAAAGCCGCTTCCGGGATTGTTGACGAAGTAAGAAGGCAGTTCAAAGAAATAAAGGGGCTGATGAAAGGCAAGGCAAAGCCGGATTATAACAGATGCATTGCAATCAGCACAAGGTCTGCTTTAAGGCAGATGGTTGCTCCCTCATTGCTTGCGATTTTCGCGCCTGTTGCTGTCGGTTATTTCTTTGGCATGGAAGCCTTAGGGGGGCTGCTGGTTGGCTCGATAGTTACCGGATTCTCTCTTGCGCTCTTCATGGCAAACTCAGGAGGGGCATGGGACAATGCGAAGAAATACATTGAGGCAGGAAATTTTGGAGGAAAGGGAAGCGA
>JACOUX010000067.1 GCA_016177615.1 Candidatus Woesearchaeota archaeon
CTTTCTTGGCGGTACAGGTGCAAATGACTCATTGATAAGGGCAGGCAATATGACTGGATGGGCAAGAGTTGATGACGCTTTTGACATTTCCAATTACTCAACAGAATACGCCTCAACAGGCTACAAGTTAGCTAACTTCACCTCAAACTTGAATTCGCAGAATTCTTCATTATGGAACAGAAGCGTAACTAATGTTTATTTAAGGTTTATTGATGATTTGGTTGGAATAGGAACAATAACGCCAGACAGCAGATTAACTATAAGAGGCACAGACGCAGATGCCAATCTTGCCGGGCAGCCTGGGCTGCTGCACTTGAACATTACAGACTCTTATAATAGAACAGTAACTAATTTCATTACTTTAGACCATAATTTAAACAATCCTGCCAACTCAACTGGAGGCATAGGAATAGGGATATTATTCAGGGCGATTAATAATGATTCTGAGCTGGTTAATGTTTCATTCATTAATGCAACTCTTGTAAATGCGATTAATGGAAGTGAAGCATCTGCTTTATCATTCTATACAAGGGCTGCTAATGGTTTATTGACACCTAAATTAATATTGAATGGAAGCGATGTTCACATTGCTCCTACTGGTGGAAGTGTCGGCATCGGGACTGCTGGGCCTAGCCGACCGCTTGATGTGGCTGGTTCTAGTTTTAATATGGCAATGATTCAGAGTTCAAATACAGGAGGCGTAGCTCTTGAACTGGACGCAACTGCCACGGGCGGCAGAAATTATTTCATTCATTCCACGGCCGATGCGGCCGGACCGGGCGGCGGGAAGTTTATTATTCGGGATACTGATGACAGCAGTGCGTCAAGATTGACGATAGACAGCACAGGCAACGTCGGCATCGGGACGACGGGGCCTCAAAACAAGCTGGAAGTGATTGGAGCAGCAACATTCGCTGGCGGAGTAAATGCTTCTTCCTTGAATGTTACTGGCTTCAGCATTACAGATGACAGCTTGGTAACTGTTGTTGAGTTTGAACAAGAAAATAAAGAAAAAACGGAGTTCCACAATCAGGTACTTCAGACGGAACCCGCTGCCCTCACGGAACTAAACGATAAAAAATCATATAGATATATAAATTTTTCGGTTTTAAGTGATGAATTGAGCAAAGCTGGAGTGGCACAATCAGGTACTGCGGCGGATTCAGACTCCGCTGCCCTCACGGGCTTGAGGGTTCGAAACTCTGTTTCAAAACCCAAGAGCGAAGTTCCCTCCTCCAGCGCTCAAAAAACATATTCTCTCAAAAAAATCCCAATCAAAGACATCAAGGCAGGCCAGTATGCCTTATCCCTTGATGAATCCACAGGAAAATTAGTCCCAAGAAAAGTCAATGCTCTATTAGATCATGGCATTAAGCCGATTTATGAAATGGCAACAGAAGATGGAAGAAGCATTAACACAACAGCAGAGCATCCTTATTTGGCAAGACTTTATGAGCGGGAATTGTGCGATAAATATGCCGGCAATGTGTGGAACAAAGAAGCTGACGAATTTAATGAATATTGCACAAGATGGGTAGAAGTTCAGGGACTAAACGTTAATAATGAAATTGCGACTCCTAAAACAGAAAATGATTTAGGCAGCGAAAAAAATCAAAATAAAGAAAAAATAAGCGGGTCCCACAACATGGTTATTGCTTCTGTGGAACCATCTGGTCTTCCACGACTAATAACTAATGAGAATAATATACTATATAAATCTTTCGGTAATTCTGAATTTTTATCAGAAGGGCAAAGGCAGGGTCGCATAACCTGGTTATTGCGGATGGCTCAAGACCATCTGGTCTTCCACGACCATGCGGGTTCAAATTCCTTCCAAAAAGGAATGGAATTCCCGCCCCTGCCGTCCAATCCTGATATAACCTTTAAAAAGATAGTTTCCATTAAACAGCTTCCGCCCCAGCACGTCTATGACTTAGCGATTGAAGGAACAAGAAACTTTATAGCCAATGATATAGTGGCGCATAATACTTACCTGGCAACTAGTTCTGGGAATGTTGGCATTGGGACAATTGGACCGGACAGCACATTGCACATCAACAGCTCTTCTGTTACAGGCGCTCTGAAAATAACAAACGGCTCTGGCTCTAACTTTACTGCTTTCTTTGTGAATGGCAGTTCCGGCAGAGTCGGCATTGGATTGACTAATCCAAGTGATGCATTGCATGCTGTAGGGGCATTCAGGCTTTCATCATTTACCAGCAATAATCAAATTGCGCGGATTACGAAGTCCGGAGTAGACACAGGGCAAATCAGTCTGCAGAATGGCACATCAACCCAGGTGCTTATTGATACAGGCGGGGATTCATATTTTAATGGTGGAAATGTGGGAATCGGCCAAACAAGCCCAAATGTTACATTAGGAGTTTCTGGGAGGGCGAACATTTCAGGATATTTGGAAGTTGGCGGCGGCTTAAATGTAAGCAATGGAATGAACGTTATTTCAGGCAACGTCGGCATCGGGACGACGAGTCCGGCGAATAAACTCTGGGTGCAAGATACGAATACGCATATCGCTACTTTTTATCGCGCTGCCTCTGGACTGACCTATGCGCAATGGGTCAATGATGCGACAGGAACTACGACTAATGATGGGCTATTGGTTGGCGTAGACGGAAGTGGTTTGGCGTTGATTAATAATCAAGAAAATACCGCGCTATACTTTTCTACAAATAATGCTGAACGAGTTAGGATTGATAATACCGGCAACGTCGGCATTGGAACTGTAGCTCCAAACACGAAGCTGCATGTTAATATGGGCAGCGGCAGCGGGGTTGGCATAACTGTCAATAGCTCCGGCCCGACAAATGTGGTTGGCTTGTTGGTATCAGGGGTAAACAATGCTGAAAATGCACAAATAAACGCGTCTTTAGGAACTGCTGGAGGCGCATTGGACGTAGGATTTGTAGGAACTGAAACATCTCATGGCTTCACACTAAGGACGAAAAATGCGAATAGAGTTCTCATAGATTCGGCAGGCAATGTCGGCATCAACACGACAGTTCCTGCAAACACTTTAACAGTTCAGGGGACTTTGAATGTTACATCCAATCCAACAAGAAGTGGAGATTTGTTTGTAGCAAGTTCAGGCAACGTCGGCATCAACACGACAAATCCCGGAACTGCCCTGCAAGTAGTCGGAAGTATTCGTGTTAGTGAGCTGGATATTGTACCAAAACAAGTCGATTGGATAGCAAACACAGATTCTCGCATTTATACTTCGGCTGAGCCTGGCACTTATCCTTTTGCTGACACAGGAAACCTGATTCTTCAGCCACGGACAGACAGCGCGCGGGATATTGTCTTTGCCTTGAATCTTGGCAGTACCACACCTGCTCCAGCTATGGTTATAAAAAGAACCACCGGCAACGTCGGCATCGGGACGACGAGTCCGGGAAGGCTTTTAGAGGTTGCTGGCTCAATTAATGGCACACAGCTGAACATATCTGGAGCAGTCAATTTGGCTTATAACTCAGGCAATGTCGGCATTGGCACAACTTCGCCAAATCAAACGCTTGATGTCCAGGGCAGCGCCAATTTCGCCAATCAGATAATCGGCAATAATAACTTGACCATAAGGAACGGAGCAAGCGCCTTCAGCAATACCAAAAGCGTTGTCAATCTCTACAAAAATATCGGCTCGGATGCCGCTAACACATGGTCCACTGGGGCGAGCGGCGGGAGAGCAAGAGACAGCTTTGTCAGTGTTCTTTACAACGGCAAGATATATTTCTGGGGAGGGCGAGATGGCAACTCCGCAGCCAACGCTCTCAATAGCACAGAAATCTACGATATAGCCACTGACTCATGGTCTAATGGCACAGCAAGCGCAACAAGCAAGACATATGCCGCTGGCGTAGCCTACAATGACGCTATATATACCTGGGGCGGATCAGATATCAAGGGAAACGAAACCAGTCAGGTTATGATTTACAATATTACCAAAAACGTATGGACCAACGGCACAGCAGGAGGAAGAACAAGAGTATCTCATACTGCTACTCTTTACAACGGCAAGATATATTTCTGGGGAGGGGTTCTCAACGGCTCCATTTTGAACACCATGGATGTTTATGATATCAACAGCAATTCCTGGTCTAATGGCACCTCAGGAGGAGCGGCAAGATATAGTCATGTTGCTGCTCTTTACAACAACAAGATTTATTTCTGGGGAGGGTGGACAGCTACCTTTGATAGTACTAATCTTACTGATATCTACGACATCGCTAATGACTCGTGGTCTAATGGCACGCCAGGGGGCCTTGCAAGATTTTCATCTGCCTCTGCGCTGTACAACGGCAAGCTCTATATCTTTGGCGGAAGCGATGATGCAACAATTGATGCCGTAAACAGGCTTGATATTTACGATATTGCCAAGGATTCCTGGTCCCAAGGTGTTTCAGGAGGCACTGCCAGGGATTTTCTATACTCTACTGCACCTGTTTACAACGGCAGGATCTATTTTTGGGGCGGAATAAACACAGCGGAAAACAGGATCAATAGCATGGACATCTTAGACATTGGCGATCGGCAAAGCTATTTGTCATTTTACGAGAATGGGGAAAACATGCTTTCGTTCAGGACAGGCTCGAATATAAATCTTGATTATGGATTGCTAAGCATTACAGGAGGCAATCTTGGCGTAGGAACAACACATCCTAAAGCCAGGCTTCATGTCAATGACTCTTCTGCAGTTGGATCACTTCTTGTTACAAATGTTTCAGGCACAGCAATATTTTTTGTTAATGGGAGCTCAGGCAAGGTCGGCATCGGGACGACGAGTCCGACCCAGAAACTTGAGATTAGCGGCGGGTCAGTGCTAATTCCAACTGGAGCAAAGTACCTGATTGGTGGCACGACCGAAGGCATCAGGGGCAGCGTGAACAGCTTTGTAGCTATCCAAACCAATGCTGCTGATCGCATCGTGGCGAATTATGGAGGTGCAATCCAGTTTCTAGATGAGTCTGCTAACGTGTTAATGCAAATCCAAAGCACCGGCAAGGTCGGCATCGGGGCAACATCTCCAAACGTCACATTCCATGTAAGCGGTGCTGCAAATGTATCTGGAAGATTAAGCTATGGGACTTTGGCAGCTAACTCTCCTCATTTCTTTGAAACCATAGGCAAGGCAGAGCCATTGTGCATAAAATCAAAAATTGGAAAATATGTGGGGTGCATGATTGATGAGAATTTTGAGTTTGTTTGCAGGATTGACGACAGGTGCAGCAGGAAGTATTTAGATGCAAGCCTTTCTGAGGAGATAGAGCATTTAAATAGAGAAACACCAAATAATTTAGTTAATGAAAATAATTTAACAAATAATGCAGCCCCGGTAAGGGACAGCACTGACACAAGCGCAAGTGCTCCCAATGCCGAAATTGCCCAAATTAATGATAACGATTACAAAAAGCAAAAAATAGAAAGATTAAGCAAGCTCAAAAGCGGCATTAAAGAAAAGGAGGTAACTGTAAAGCAGGCAATTGTACAGTTGAAGCTTGAGCAATTAGGGCATGTTGACATTGATGCTATCGAAAGCGAGGAGGATGCAGTAGGATACACATCCAAAACTAAAAAAGCCAGAGAAGAGCAAGGCAATGTCGGCATAAACACAACAGTTCCTGCAAGAACATTAACTGTACAGGGAACATTAAATGTATCTAACCCAGGAACAAGCGGGCAATTATTTATGGATTCGTCAGGCAGCGTCGGCATCGGCACGACGACACCAACTGAGGTTTTAAGCGTTAATGGCAATGTAAGCATAGAAGGCACCAACTGCCGCGATTCCGGTGGCTCTGCAACCTGCAACAACTTCGTTGACTTTGCGGAATTATTTGACTCCAGCGAACCAGTAGAAAGCGGCGACATAGTCATAATCTCATTCGAAAACCCCCCTTCCAAGCCAACCGCAGGTTTCTCCCCCCAAAACCCTCAATCCACGAGCAAATCTTTCCAGAATTCGGTTGATGGCAAGTTCCAAAACTCGGTTGATGCAAAATTCCAGAATCCGGTTGACAGCTCTTCCAAAATCCGGTTGACAGCTTTACAGAATCCGGTTGATGCAAGCCAAAATAATACCCAAAAAACCCCATTAATTTACAATACTGAAAGTAATGCCAATAATAATGAAAATTCAATTGAAAACCCTGCTCCAGATTTTGCCTCAGCATTCAAAGTCAAAAAATCCGCCAAACCCTATGACAGCAAAGTAATAGGAATTGTCTCAACCCAGCCAGCCATAGTAATAGAGGGCGGAAGAATAGTAGCCATGGGCGGCTGGAAGGGTCAAAACAACACTTTAAAGCCTGCAATCGCTTTAGCCGGAAGAGTCCCAGTAAAAGTCACAAATGAAAACGGGCCAATTCAAAAAGGCGATTTATTGACAACCTCAAGCAAAGCTGGCTATGGGATGAAATTCTCGCTTTTAGACCCGGCAAACGCTAAAGATTTCAGCGAATTAAAAATGATGCTCAAGGAAAATGAGAACAGGAGAAACGCAGTGCTGGGAAAATCATTGGAAAACTGCGACCAGCAAGAATGCAAAATACTTGCATTTGTCTCAATGCAATAAAATGGCCAAACAAGAAATAAAATGCCCAATATGCGGCAAGGAAGCTGTAAAGTTTGGCATAAGAAAAAATAAGCTGCAAGCCATACAGAGATATAAATGCGGCTCCTGCAAAAAATCTTTCACTTTGCACCAAACTAAAAATATTACTTACCCTATTCAAACAATCCTCAAATCCATCTCAATATATAATCTTGGCTTTAATTTAAAGCAGACGCAGGAAAAGCTCGAAAGCTCAGAAAAAATCAAAATCTCAATATCAACACTAAACAGCTGGATAAATGAGTACAAAAACATCTGCGCTTACAGCAAGCTAAGAGCCCAAGCATTAAAGCTCTTCAATCCAAAAAACATAATAAAAAAGCTCGAATTAAGCCACATCCAGCCATATACTTTTAAGTATCACAAAGCCAAATTATATTTATTGTTCCACAGCGTAAAATATAACAACGAATACCACAACATTGCGCACTTTTACGAGCCATTAAAGAAGTACCTGGAAAAGATTGGAACAGATAAATTCCCGCATCACATATTCACATACCAAAAGGAAAGCAGCCGTCCCGTTGCCGCAATTGCCAATAAAATAAACAATACAATAAAAGATAATGATGCAACATCGGTAAGGGACAACGCCGGAAATAGCGCAAGTGGTCCCGATGCCGAGGTTGATAAAGATAATTTAATCAATAATGAAAATAAACTAATAAACTCCCAACAAAGGGCATCGCAAATAAAATTCACCCATATGAAAATAAAAATCAGCAGTAAAAATAATTTTGCATGCAAGCTTGCCAAGCTCGCATGCAAAAATATTTAATAAGCTTGAGGAAAATAAGAAAATGAAATTATACATAGAAACGTCTGTCCCGAATTTTTTATTTAGCACTCAAGATTCAGTCGAAAGGCAAACAATTACTAAGAATTTTTTTAAAAATATTGTTCCACAGCATGAGGCTTATGTATCAGATATTTATATTTTAGAAGCTGAAGATGCACCGCCAGAAAAACAAAAGCAGTTAAAATCTATAATAACGCGATACAATCTTAAAATATTGGAAAAAACCAAAAATGTAGAAGAATTAGCTAAAAAATATCAAGAGGAATTAAAATTGCCAGAAAGATATTTTAATGACCTGTTGCATATTGCAGTTGCGACAATTCATGAAATGGATGTTATCGTTAGTTGGAACCTTAAGCATATTGTAAAATTAAAAACAATTCTAACTGTAGAAAAAATAAACCAAAAATTTAAATACAAAAGGATACATATATGCTCACCGGAGGAAATATAATATGAAAGAGCCTAAAGCATTAAAAGAAATTCATGATATTAGGAAGCATCTATCCAAGTTATCTGAAGAAGAAATTGATAAAAGACTGCAAGATATTAGAATTAGATATAAACAACTGCTTGTTTCTTAGTTGATGTATTGATTATAGACGGCAATTTCGGCAATCCCCCTATTATATTAACAATATCGGCATCGGGGGCAAAAGGTGCAATGGCGCACTGGGAACAATCGTTATTATTATCAAAAGACGGCAACGTCGGCATCGGGACGACGACACCAACTGAGACATTAAGCGTTAATGGCAATGTAAGCATTGAAGGTACGAATTGCCGCGATTCCGGTGGCTCTGCAACCTGCAACAACTTCGTGGATATAGCCGAGCTTTTCCCTGCCTCAGAAGCTGTTGATTCCGGTGATGTTGTGGTAGTTGATTTCATAAACAAAGGAAAAGTAAGGAAAAGCCAAAAAGAATATGAAAAGGCAGTTGTTGGAATTGTCTCCACGCAGCCGGCAATTGTGATAGAAGGGGGCAGAATAATAGCCATGGGCAATTTTAAAGGCCAAAACAACACTTTAAAGCCAGCTGTAGCATTGGCAGGCCGTGTTCCGGTCAAAGCAAGCGAAGAAAACGGCAGAATTATGGCAGGTGACTTGCTCACAACAAGCAGCAAAAAAGGCTATGCGATGAAATGCAACAACGAAATAAAGTGCATAAATTCAATAGTCGGAATTGCCTTGGATGATAAAAAAGAAGGTGAAGAAACTGTGCTGGTGATGGTGAAATGAGAAAAATTAATTTTAAATTTTACCTTAAATCTCTAATTCTAATATGTCCAAATTCAACGACTACGAATTTGCCTTTTGCCTTATCAAGGACATCTTTTACTATTTCAAATCGCTTTACTGGGTCAGATGCCGCAGTTCTGATTAAGATTATTCCTTGTGAAGATTTGCCCAGCTTGAATACCAGCTCGCCGAAATCCTTATCCGCTGTTATTAAAATCCGCTTTTCATCGTTCGCAAAAGACTCACAAGACCGGAGAATTTCTTACCTGCACTCTCATCTACTAGGAATCGCATGCTTGCCATTTATGATTTCAGGAAAGATTTCTTCACCCTCAGCAAGCATTCCTGCATACAAGAGGGCAGCTTTGATATCATTTTCAGTTATCCTTGGGAAATCTTCAAGAATCTCTTGGAATGTCCATCCTTCTGCGATTCTGTTAACTATTTCATAAACAGGTACCCTGGTGCCGCGAATTACTGGCTTGCCTACCATAACTTTTGGGTTCACTACAATTCTCTTCATGAAATCCTTTTCCATAGAGATTATTATTCATTTACAATATATAAAACTTTTGGAAACTGGACGGCTCTTAAACATGCAAAAGTAACAGATAAAAGCGGAATGATAAAGGCAGGAGAATTAATCACAACATCAAGCAAGAAAGGATATGGGATGAAGTGCAAAAAGCCGATTGACTGTGTAGGTGCAATCATAGGAGTTGCAATGGAAAACCAAAAAGCAAAAGAAGATGTTATTATGGTGATGGTGAAATGAGCTCATACAGAATCGATGCGAATCTCCCTATGTTTTTCATTAAAAGTAATTATGAACTTGTCAAAAACAGTTTCTCTCCCAAGAAGATTGAAGGAAGTTACAAGTTCGTCAGAAAAGGCGGCTTTACAAATTATTTCCATGCCTCCAATCATCATTTTAACTTCATGCACATAGCCGGAAAGCTTGGCAGAGGCTCCTTGAAAAATTCTTTTTTCGCCGGATTCTATATCAATTCCAATCTGCCTGCCAACGCTGCTGTTGAAAATTGAAATGGAGGCGCCAGAATCAACTATAGCAGAAGTGTTAACTTCCCCTCCTTCTTTGGAGAGTTTAATGGGGATTATTGGATAATAAAAACCTCTAAAGACCTGATAAGAAAACTTCATAAAATGCTCATCTCTTCATCTTTGCGAGGCATCTTCATAACCATTACTTCCTTTAGGGACATGCCTTTGCTCTTAAGAGATGACTCTACTTCCGATAGAGATTCTCCAGAAGCAATAATTCCTTCATCTGTAACAGCAATCCATCTGCCACTGCACTTTTCAGCTTCTTCCGGATGCGACGATAGCCATTCAAGTTCATTCATGTTTTACACCTTAATGCTCTTTCTTTCTAAATCTCCTAACTATTTAAACTTTTTGATGCATTGTCATATTATGAAAATGGAATGATAAAGAAAGGAGAATTGTTACCAACTCTCCAAAATCCCTTATTTCGCCTCTGCTGAACAAGAATAGCCCAATTCAGCCTTTTCTCTAGCCAAATCCGTCAGTCATATAGCTAGCCATTCTTGTCAGTTTTCATAGCCAAACTTGTCAGCTATTTTAGAAACTTTTAAATAAGTAATAACACATCTGCTTTCCAATGAAGACCGATAATCCAAAAAGTATAACCTGCCCTTACTGCCAATCTTCAAACACCAAAAAGGAAGGCAAGCGAAAAAACAGGCTCCAAATAATCCAGAAATACAAATGCAAAGGCTGCAGCAAAGCATTTACATCAAGCCCATTAAAGAGCAAATCATATCCAATAAAAGCAATATTAAATTCCATCCTGCATTACAATCTTGGCTACACCCAAAAAGGAGTTTCAAGAATAATAGCACGAAAACACAAACTGCAAGTCCCGCAAAAAACCATAAGCAACTGGATCAATGAATACAAACAAATCTGCACTTTTGCTAATATAAGAAAGCAAGCCATAAAATTGCACAATCCAAAAAACATCATAAAAAAGCTGGAATTAAATCACATCCAGCCTTACATCTTCAAATACCACAAAGCAAAACTACACTTATTGTTCCACAGCATTCTATACAACAACCAGTTCCACAACATTGCTCATTTCTACGAGCCGTTAAAATCATACATAGAAAAAATATCAACAAAAGATTTTCCGCATCATATATTTACATACGATAAGGCAAAAGCCGGTGGTCCCGATGCCGACGTTGCCAAATTTAATAATGAATCAATTATAAAATCAAATAAAAATCTTGCAACATCGGTAGGGGACAGCACTAATAAAAGGGCATCACAAATAAAATTCAGCCACTTAAAAATAAAAATCAGCAGCAAAAATAATTTAGCATGCAAACTTGCCAGGCTGGCTTTAAATCTCGCGCTTACAAATAAAGAAAGGCATCAAGTTATCCAAAACTTTTTCCTGATAAACGATTCAACAACCATAGCAGTAGAAGTTCCCGTTTACTTGACAAACTGGGATGCCGGCTATTACAGAAACCAAAAGGGATTCATTTTTCCGTTGAATCATTACACAACTCCAATAACGGGGCATATCGATATTCTGCAGATAAGAAACGGATTAATTCACATTTTGGATTACAAGCCTTACGCCAAAAACGAAAATCCAGCAGAGCAGCTAACAATTTACGCTTTAGCATTATCAAGAAAATTAAACCTTCCATTGTATTATTTCAAATGCGCATGGTTTGACGAAAATAATTACTGCGAGTTCTTTCCTTTGCATGCAGTTTACAAAAAAGAAAGTTAGATAAACAGAAAAAATAATCAGCAAAATAAGATGAAAGAAGAGGTCAATAAATGGATAGGGAAAGCAAAAAGCGACTTAAAGCATGCTAAATCTTCTTTAAGAAACGGGGAATTTGATTGGGCGCAAGTAGCTTCCCAGCAGGCGGCAGAAAAGGCATTAAAGGCAGTGTGTCTGCATAAAGGAATTGGATTAATTAAAGTGCATGACCTTACAATTCTTGGCAGAAAACTTAATGCTCCGAATGATGTGCTGGAAAACTGCGGATTGTTAAATCCATTCTACACTGCTTCAAGGTATCCTGATGTTCAGGAAAGGACAAATAAAAAGCTGGAAGAAATTGCTGCCAAAGATGCTATTAAAGCAGCAGAAAAGGTTATAAGATGGTGCAAGGAGCAAATAAAAATATAGCGCTAGTTAAAAAATTCAAGAGAAATATTAACAAAATTATTAAGATAGATAAGCTTATATTTTACGGTTCTAGGGCAAAAGGCAATTTCCACAGGTACAGCGATTTTGATTTGTTAATTGTATCGCCGGACTTTAAAGAAATTCCCTGGTATAAGCGTCCAGTTAAGTTATATCTAATGTGGAAAGAGGACTATCCATTGGAAATCTTATGCTATACGCCTGATGAAGTTAAAAAGATGGTTGATAGAATAGGTATAGTCTCGGAAGCATATAAAAAAGGTATAGAAATTTAAAGCAATCTCGGTAAAGTTATCATCAGGAAACACGGGTACAAGAGGGCTTAATAAAAAACTGGCAACGTCGGCATCGGAACCGCAGCTCCAAATACAAAACTGCATATTGATAAGGGCGGCGGCAGCGGGATTGCCATAACTGTCAACGGCTCAGGCCCGACAAATATGGTTGGCATGTTGGTCTCAGGAAAAAACAATGCTGAAACATCTGAAATAAACATATCTTTAGGAACATCAGGAGGCGTATTGGACCACGGATACATAGGAAGTGAAACAGCTCATGCCTTCACCCTAAGGACTAAAACTGCGAACAGGGTTACCATAGATTCGGATGGCAAAGTCGGCATCAACGACACAACTCCTTCCTACACATTGGACATAGCCGGCAACGTCCAAATCACCGGAGGCGGAGGAAACACCTGCGCAGACGGGCAAGGAGAAGCAACCTGCAACAATTTCGTTGATTATGCTGAATTATATCCATCTTCAGAACTAGTTGAATCAGGAGATTTGGTAATCATTGACTTTCAAAATGAAGGCAAGGTAAAGAAATCAAATAAACCATATGACAAGTCAGTTGCAGAAATCGTCTCAACAAAGCCAGCTGTTTTGATAGAAGGAAGCACCATGATATTCATGAACAACGGCTTCAAATTAAACCAAACCAAGCCGGCTATCGCCTTGGCAGGAAGAGTTCCAACCAAGGTTACTGATGAAAATGGAATTATTAAGAAAGGGGACTTATTAACAACATCAAGCAAAAAAGGCTATGGAATGAAATGCACTGACGATTCAAAATGCGCCAATGCAGCTGTAGGAATATCTTTGCAGAATCAAAAATCAAAAGAGGATTTGATTAGGGTGATGGTGAAATGAAAAATTTTAATCAGTAAGTTTTAAATACCTGCATCTCAATTAGTCCTAAAAAAATGGTTAACGCAAAAAGGGGTTTCTCGCTGCTTTCTATTATATTCCTTATTCTTGGCAATGTAGCTTTTGCCCAATCTGATCCCAGCGTTTATGAAGGTAAACCAATAGACCCTTCAAGAGAAGGCATAGACTATTACAGGGAAGGCGATATTATAGTCTACCCATCCCGGGAAATGGGCTACATGGAAGGGTTCAGGAGAGGAGACATCAGCGAGGAAGAGCTGAAGAAGATGGCAAAAGCCAGGCTTGGCGACAAGTTCAATGAGATGGAGTTCAAAAGGGGGTTTGCCGAATTCAATGACCGGATGGAAAGAAAAGATGCATTTTCTTATGAGCATGAAGGGTATAGCGCTTACAGCAGCGGGCCCTCATATGAAGGCTATTCAAAAGAGCGCATGCTTCTTGGGATGCTTTATGAATATTTCGGAGATGACATAGATCCAAGGGAGATAAAGCAGCGCTGCAATGAGCCTGAGAATATCGCGGACGAGATAATCAGCAGGCTCAAAGAAAAGATGGATATTCAAAATGTGTGCAAAAGAATCGAAGATCAGGAAGTGAAATGTGAGGAATACTCAAAACAATCCTGCTCAAAAATCGGGACTGCATTTGTAAGGGAAGGGGCATCTGAAACCGAAAAGCTTAATGCAGTTGCATACTCGTGCCCTGTAAATAGGGATGCGATAGCCGAAGCGTGCAAAAGGAGAAACAAATACCAGATGGAGCAAAGGCTGGAGCACTTGGACACAGGGAATGCAGGGAAAGGTTTGATTTTGAAGGGGAAAGGCTGGCTAAAGAATGCCAAAAATTCAACGATAATCAACTATGCGACAAGGAAAAATATATGGAAAGATGCATGTCTGGCTTCAAGGCACCATCAGAAGGAAAAGGCCCGGGCAGAAAATACCGAAGTGCTGAATGGGAATGCTATGATGGGGTTAATGAGGTAAAAGGAGAAAGCTCATGCAAAACTTATGAGGAATGGACTTCAGTTGCACGAAGCTCATGCGACGGGCATTGCAGCAAGGAATCAGGAAAATGCGGGGTTAACAGCTTCAGCATAAGTGATGAATGCAGGGAAGAAAAGAAATGCCCTGAATATCCTGCTCCAAACTGCCAGCAGGGCCAAAGACCGGTATCAAGAAAAGACTCTAATGGATGCTTAATCTACGATTGTCCAACTGAACAAGCCTGCCCTCAAATATCAAAGCCAGCCTGCAAATCAGATGAAAAATTAGAAACATACTATGACAACAAAGGATGCGCCACCAGCTATCAATGCATAAAATATTCCACTTGCCCTGCTGCTGAAAAACCAGCATGCGCTGAAAGCCAAAGCCTCACAGCCAAATACGATGACAAAGGATGTGTTACTTACGAATGTGTTGCAATACCAAGGTCAAATGAAAGCGGCTCTGGAAGCTTTATTACCGGAAGCGTGGCTGGAGACGCTTTTGATGAGCAGAAAAGGCATTGCGAGCAGTCGTGGATGAGGCAGGAAAGCATGTGCTCCAATATTGGGTCATGCGAAAAGAGCTCTTTTATAGAAAAGTGCAAGGAGCAGGAAAAGAAGAATTATGACGAGCATATATCAAGAATTGGGCAGCAATGCTCCTCATCTATTGGATCTGAGATAAAGCATGCAGAGCAGAGATGCGCCAGGCTGGAGGAAGACAGGAAAGGCTGTATGGAGCAGGGCAGCAAGAGATGCAGCCAGATGAAAGGGCTTGCCCAGCAGTGCAAAGAATTCATGACAGAAGAGCGAATAAGAAGCTTCATAGTTGAAGAATCGAAGAAAAAATGCAAATTCAGGGATATAATAGAGGATGAGGATGACATTAAAGGAGCTGATAAAAAGGAAATAGTCTTGGCTGTCCTTAATACCGCAACCCATGATGACATCATCAAGCTGGAGCTCTTTGTGGACGGGTTAAAAGAGGAACTTAAGCTGCAGGATACCGCAGTTTACAAGGGAATGATTGACCCAAGCGTGTTTAAAGACATAAAGCTGCTGCCTTTTGTAGTTAACGCAAAGCTCAGCTCTGTTGCAAGCTCTGAAAAGGCAAAAGAGACGAAAGAAGGGATTGTGGCAAGGCAGAAGGCAGAGGAAGCTGCAGCAAAGCTTGCCTCATTAAGGGATTCCGGATTGCCAAATGAGTATCTCTACATTATTGAGGACAAGGCCAGCGAGGTCCTTGACGTGTCCGGCGAGCTTGGAGAGATTGAGAAGAAAGACGAGGAAAAGGGCGTTGGGTACAAGATCAAGCTGTTTTTCGGGCTGGCAAAAAAGGCAGAGGAGCTTGAAATAAAACAGCTGCAGGAGAGCAATGACAAACTGAAGAATTCAATAGAAACATTGTCCAGGCTGATTGACGAAGTCCCGAATGATGTCGCAAAAGCAATTTTGAAAGAGCAGGTTGAAAATCTGGAGAATCAGCAGGAAGAGATTAATGCCCTGATACAGACAAAGGAGAAGAAATCAAAGGGATTGTTTGGGATTTTTGGGTGAAATTTAGAATGTAAAATTGAGGGCGGACGATTAATATTGACAGCATAATAATTTTTTATCTAAACCTTCTTCTGTGATAGCCTCCTCTTCTTTCTCCGCTTTCTGAGGAGCCTTCTTCTCTTGAATGGTATGGCTTTCTATGGTGCCCTGTGCCGGAACTTCCTTCTCTTCTATGGGAATATGGGCTTCTTCTTTGGAAGCCGAACCTCCCTCCTCTTTGAAATCCTCTGCCAAACCCGTGATGCTCCCTTACTGAGGCAAAAAATGGAATTCTCTGGAACTCCGGAAGCTTCAGCTGCTCTATGACAAGCGACCTGTCCCCAAGAACACTCCTGAAGTTATCATGGTCCTGCTCGGATAAAAGCGATATGACCTTGCCTGCCTCGCCTGCCCTTGCTGTCCTTCCAATCCTGTGAATGTATTCCTTTGAAGTTTTTGGGATATCATAATTAATGATATGCTTAACATTTTTTATGTCCAGCCCTCTTGCAGCAACATCGCTCGCAACAAGAATGTCTATTTTTCCATGGTGGAACGCGTCGATTGCCTGCTTTCTCCTGTTCTGGCTCAGCCCCCCGTGCAGCCCTTGCGCCCTTATTCCATGCTTGTAAAGGTTCTTGCTAACCACATCCACCCTGTTTCTTGTGGCACAAAAGATTATAGTCAATCCGGGCGCTTGCGTCTTCAGGAGGTGCACCAGCAACGAGAACTTATCCCTTGAATTTACAGAATAGAAATGCTGGGCAAGCTTCGCCTCTTCAACATACTCCTGGACTTTAATCTTTTCCGGTTGCTTCATGTAATGCTTGACAATATCATGCACATGCTGGGAAATGGTTGCGCTGAAAAGCAATGTCTGCCTGTCTTTCGGAATTTGGGATATTATTCTTTTGACATCATCTATGAATCCCATCTCAAACATCTTGTCAGCTTCATCGAGAACAAGAATTTTTACCCTGCTGAATTGGATTGTGCCTCTTTCGGCATGGTCAAGCATCCTTCCAGGCGTTGCAACGACAATGTCTGCATGCCTTAAGTCATGTATCTGCGGATTGATTGAAACGCCGCCGTAGACTGCAATAATATTCATTCTCTTGTATTTTGCAAACTTGCGCATTTCAGTCATTACCTGCTCGCATAATTCCCTTGTAGGAACAAGTATCAATGCCTGCAGCCCATTATTATGCGTGAGCTTTTCGAGAATTGGAAACCCAAAAGCAGCTGTTTTTCCGGAGCCTGTCTTTGACTGGCCTATGACATCCTTTCCCTGCTGTATTAGGGGGATTGTCTTTTTTTGTATGTCGGTAAGCTCAAGAAATCCCAGCTCTTCGAAAACCCTCTTCAGCTCCGGATGAAAGTGTATTCCTGAAATCATATTAATCCCCTATACAGAACATCACTTTAAATATGTTTGTGTTTGTATTTTGTATAATTTCTGGTTCTGGCAGATATAACGAAAGACATAAGATTTTAATAAAAAGTAGTTATGTCTTTCGAATATAATAGAGGAAAAACATATCAAAAATAATAGTCCTCTATTATATATTTAAAAACCCAATTTTGTTTCTGGTTCTATATGAAAACTGTCGCAGTCCAAAAGCTTGAAGACTTGCCTTTTCCGGAGATTGGAGGAAAGATTCCATTAGACCCAAATATAGCCAACCTGGTGCGTGCATTGCATGCTATTGGAGAAATTAGTGAGAGAAGCAGGAGCTGCGAAGGCCATATCCATCCTTTAAAAACGCATTACCCATGGGTTTCCTGCATTGTAGATGAAATCAAGATGGAAAAAATTCTGGCATATTATAATGCCAAATCAACTATTACCTGGATTCTGCACTGCGGCAATTTAAGGACAAGCACTATGGCATTTGATACCTCAGAACTTAAAGAATTGCATGGCAGCGCTGAAAGGTTAGCCGGATTTATTTTTGATTTTTACATTGAAGGGCAAAATTAGCTTTATGTGGTAAGCTGATTTCCAATTTCATTGAATTCTTTCCTTCTTTTTGGAGAGCTCTTGCACCCCCCACAGCAGCTTTTGTTATTTGGCTCTTTGCACTCTTCGCAGCAGATAAACAGCCTATCGCAGTCAAGGTTGTGGCAGTTTGTGTAATCGTCGCATGGCTTACTGCACCAGGCGCAATTATTCAATGTATCTTTATTTTTTTTATTCAAATCTATTGCAAGCCTGTCGTCAAACACAAAACACTTGCCTTCCCAGTAAGTGTCTGGGTATTCTTCTCCGAATTTGAGGATTCCGCCTTTAAGCTGCATCACGTTTTCAAACCCATTCTCTTTTAAGTAAGCAGATGACTTTTCGCACCTTATCCCTCCGGTGCAGTAGGTAACGATTTTCTTTTCTTTCAGATTTTCTATTTCGCTAATGACTTTTGGCAAGTCCCTGAAGTTCCTCATGCTCAATGTGACCGCGTTCCTGAACCTTCCGATCTTGGCTTCATAATCATTCCTCATGTCAACAAGAACAATTTCTTCATTTTTGTCCAGCATTTCTTTTAATTGTTTTGGCGTTACAAAATCTGCTGTGTTTTCCAAATTTACTTTTAATCCTGAATGGACAACCTCTTTTCTTATCCTGACAAACAGTTTTCTGAAGGCTATTTTTTCTGTTTCACTTTCCTTGAATTCAATATCAGAGAGCAAAATATTATTCCTTAGGCTTTCTTTGAACAAATTTATTTTATCTTCTGCCCCATAAACAGAGCCGTTTATGCCTTCTTCTCCCAGAAGGATTCTTCCCTCCAAGCCCATGGATTCGCACAGCTGGAAAATCTCTTTCTGAAGCACTGCCGGATTCTCAATTTTCACGTATTTGTAAAAAGATGAGACTAAGTTTTTGGTTTCCATATGATTAAAATTTAATATAAAGTTTGTAGCAGTTTAGACCTAGAAGTCCGATACAGTTTATAAAATTTTTTAATTTATTTTCTTATATAAATCCACCACTGACCACTGGACATGGCGCTGTGAAATATATAAAAGGCAAGTTCTTTTCAATTTTGTAAAATAAAAAGAAAATGGCCAAGAATGGCCCAAAAAACTGGACTTAAGCAATTAACGCTGAACCAATGACCAATAATTGCAGATTCCTATAAATAACTTTCGGTAAAGCCGGGATGGCTGAGTCTGGCCTAAAGCGCTGGACTTAAGATCCAGTTAGCGCTGAACCACAACGCTACGAGGGTTCAAATGCTAATGGGGAAGTTGCTGAAACTCCCTCTCCCGGCGCCGTATATTTAGGAGAATATTAAAATTTCAAGAATAAATGTTACAACAGCAAAAACAGAAATTGAAAAATCATATCCAAAGAAATTTTCAATGTAAAAATATCCTTTTTTTAATGAATTTCCAGTTAACTTTCCTACATACAATGCTACGATATAAGAAGTTATGATTCCAATTAGGGGGCCCAATACTATAAATCCTATGATTTTCTGAGTTATTGTATTTGGTACCTTAAAATAACCTAATATAACTACAAGAATTATTGTAATCCAAACCCAAAATGTCCATTGTTTTCCTCTTTCTTCTTTGCCCATAAATAACTCATCCCAAAAACCCCCTCACAAATCCAGCCCTTGTGATGTTTTCCATCAATAATCTGTAATCCTTTCTTTTGAAATCATCCAGAATTATAGATGTTATCTTCTTATGTTTTTCATTAACCTCATATTTAACCATCTTAGAAATATTTTCAACTTTTTTTCTGATTTCATTCGGGAATATTTTCATGTTATCTCTGTTTAAATACTGCAATGAATCTTTCAAGTCATTATCGAAATTCGCGTAAATGTCCTTTATGTAATCAATATCTTTTTCACTTAGCACATTCAATCCAATAATTTCAGGAGGCAATCCGTAAGAATAAAGCGCTGCGCAGAAAGTTATTGCTCTCGGCAATTTTAACTCCCCCACATTTCTTGAGTACCCAAACAATCCGATATGGAGCTTTCTTTTTCTTCTTGACGGGATGTAAGGGGCAAAATTGTTTACAAATTCACCAAGCACCTTTACCTGCTTCCTGTACTCGTTTGTAAGCTTTTCAATTATTGAAATCAGTTTTTTTTCATCCACCTGAACCGGCTTTGATGGCATTGAGTCATTGAGGAAATTAACTGCAGCAGTCACATCTTTTATATTGTAATCATATTTGAATGCCGATTGCAAAGTGTAAGTGTGGACGCTCGGATAGCCCTGGATGCAGTTTTTTATGTTAGTTGGCTTGAAATTGCCCCTGAAAGGGGCCGAGCCGCAGCCCAGTATCGGCAATAAATCAACAGATAATCTTTTTTGTAAATTATAAATTTTTTGAAATGAGACTTTCAGCATCAGGATTGTTGCAAGGTTTCCGTAATTCAGCGCAGGATCGCTTCTTGCAAGCCAGACTCTTTGGTAATCTTCAATCTTTTCCTCCTTTATGTAACCTTCAACAATTGGCTCAGGATTCAGTATAGTGTCTTTTTCCTCTATCAGCGGGATTATCCTCAGATTTTCAGGCTTGAATTTTCCAATCCATTCTGCTATTGTGACATCATTTCCTAATTTAAGGTGCTGCTTTCCAACAACATGCTGCCTGTAGTATTTTGAGATCCTAATAAGCTCTTTTGCACTGCTTGCCATTGGCAGCGCAATCTCGAAAATTGGGGCAATTTCATCGTTATAGAATAATTTTGCCGCATCAAAGTTCCTTGGAATGCTTTCCAGAGTTTCAAGCAAGACTTTTGCCTCGTTTTTTTCTACTGCGGGGTTTGGAACCCTCAATGTCAAAAAAACTTCCTTTCCAAGCATGTGCCTGCTGAAATATGGCTCATATTTTGAAAATAATTTTTTAACAACAAAATTATCAACTTCTTTGCCCTCGCAGTCCCACAGCTGCTCCCTGCAGTGCATGTGGGAAAAAGCATAGAAAACTTCCTTGATTTCATCTTCGCCTGCGATTTCAGTGTTGTCAGAGAAAAATGGATGGTTTACATTGTCAGGATGCTGCGTTGACATTGTTCTTGAGACGTTATACTCAGCCATGCCTTTAAGGATGAAGTTTGGATTTAAATAGGTTGCTTTTTGTAGTTGTTAGGAATCTTTTTATTATTTTTAAGATTTTCACCGAAGCCAATTCTGCAGCAAAATTTATAAATAGTAGTTATTACCATAAAGTGAAGAATTAACTTTTAGTTTAAAAATGGCAGAATCCTCAGGAGTCTCGACAAAAAAACCCGGAGTTTTTGAAATACATATAGAAGCTCCAAAAATAGACGAACAACTGGCAAATTTAATAATAGAATCTCTGCAAGGCACTGGATTTCTTAAGAATAAATATTTTACTGGAGTTTACAATGTACCGCAAGATCCTAACTTTCCCCATCCTCTTGCAACGCCACCTGTTGGGCATGATTTGAATGATCCATACCTAATGAGCACTGCAATATCCAATAGTTACGAGGCTGCCAGAAGATTGGTGCTTGATGGAATGCATATGTTAGACACACATGGCATAAGTGGCAATTTTGAAATTGAGCATGTAATAGCTCCGCATATTCAAGACGTTAAGGGAGTAAATATTTCCGATTTTCCTGGGTTTCAAACAGTGCAACAAGCTCCAGTTTATGAAGTTCATTTGTTTTTTAAGGGCCCCTTAAATTCTGTGGATAAACTGGATGAAATTATAAATAATGTTCAAAGGAATTTTGGAGTAACACCACACCAAATCGTTGATTTTTCTCGTAAACCTGTTGCAAGACCAGACACGCCAATATCCCGGGTAGTTACTATATACCAGCCTGGTAGAATTGAAACACTGGAATTAGCAGAAAGGATTAGATCTGCAGGGAAATTACCAAGTTATAGCTATTCTATTGCAGAGCAGGTTTGCTTGGTAGGCACGCCAGCTAAGCGATAATATTTGATTTCTTCAATGCCCTCCAAGATAAATATGCTGTATTTTTTTAGATTTCAGCAGGCTTTTGTTCCCGCTTAATGCAACCTTTCCATCTTCAAGAACAAATATCTTGTCGGCAATCTTTGTTGCCTGCCTTGCATTTTGCTCAACCATAATTATAGTAACTCCTTCATCATTTATTTCTTTTATCTTCCTGAAAAGCCCTTTCATTATCTTTGGCGCCAATCCAAGAGACGGCTCGTCAAGAAGCAGCAGCTTTGGCTTTTGCATCAAAGCCCTTCCGATTGCAAGCATCTGCTGCTGGCCTCCAGATAGGGAAAATGCGTAATCGCCAAGCTTATTTTTTAGTTCAGGAAAATGGTATTGAAGGACATGCTCCACTCTTTCATCAAGATAAGGCCTGTCTTTTATCAAAAATCCGCCCATTTCGAGATTTTCCCTTACAGTCAATGAGCCAAAAACCTGCCTTCCCTGGGGGACATAGCCAATGCCTAATTTAATTAATTCATGGGAAGGGAACCTTGTTATATTTTTTTTATCAAAAAATATACTGCCATCATAAATGTCTATCAGGTTGAAAATGCTTTTCAGCACAGTTGATTTGCCGGCGCCGTTTGGGCCTATAAGGACAGCAATTTCATTTGGCTTTATTTCTAGATTAACACCAAACAAGACCTGCATTTCTCCGTATCCTGATTGAAGGCTTTTTATTGATAGCATTTTTTTGGCATTTGAAGAATTTTTAATCTTCGAGATTAAAAATTTTTATAATTATTTTCCAAGATAAGCTTCCAAAACTTTCCTGTCTTTGACAATCTCTTTCGGCTTCCCGACTTTCAAGACCTTGCCTTCATTCAATACAATCACAGTATCGCTTATGTCCATGACAAATTCCATATCATGCTCTATCAGGAAGACTGTTTTGCCTTCTTTTCTCAAATTTCTCAAAATTGTTTTTAGCTCCTGCCTTATCTTTGGATTTACTCCCGCAGTCGGCTCGTCAAGCATCAAAAGAGAATGCGGCATAAGCAATGCCCTTGCAAGCTCCAGAAGCCTCTGCTGGCCGTAGGAAAGCTCTGAGGCAATGGTGTCCAGAGGCTTATCAAAATATATGCTTTTTAGAATCCTTTTGATTTCATCATCACTTGCCTTTTTCGCAATCAGCATATTGTCCCTCACGCTCAAATTCCTGAAAACTTTTGTCAATTGGAAAGTCCTGCTGATTCCTGATTTTGCAATTTTGTGCGCTGCTAGTCCGGTAATATTTTTGCTTCCAAGCCTTATAATTCCAGAATCAGGTTCTGCCAATCCGCTTATGATATTAAAGACAGTGGTCTTGCCAGCGCCGTTTGGGCCTATAAGAGAAGTTATCTTATTTTCCTCGACCTCAAAGATGCATTTATTTACAGCCTTAACTCCTCCAAAGGTTTTTGAGACATTTTTCAGGGATAGAATCATACTTCAACCCTCCCAAATATGCCCCTGGGCCTGAAAATAAGCAGGTAAATTACAATGACAGAATAAACCATTGTTCTTGACGCGCCTATAAGCTCCGGATGCTGCGCTAAAACAGTTGACAATAAAGGCACCCTGTCTATGAACCTTATCAATTCTACAAAAATGCCCAGCGTGAAAACTCCGGCTATTGAACCTTGTATCGAAGCTAGCCCCCCTGCTATGAGCATAGACAATATCAGGACAAAAAATTCCAAATCAAAAATTGTTGGATCGACAAACTTTATGTAATGCACAAAGAGGCTGCCGGCCAGGCCTGCAAAAAAGGTGGAGATAGTTATTGAGAGGATTTTATAAAAATAAGTGTTTTTTCCCAATACGGAAGAGGCAGTTTCATCGTCTCTGATCGCCTGGAATATCTTACCTGTTCCGGAATTTGTGAGCCAGTAGAAAAAAATGACGGACAATGCAAAGACGGCCATAACAAAAATCATGTAATGAAGGCTGTCCTTAAAAATTGGAGGCACGCCAGGCAATCCAAGAGCCCCCCTTGTAAGTGAAATCCAGTTTCTTGAGAGCGTCACTGCTATAAAAACCAAGCCCAAAGTCACAATCTGGAAATAATCTCCTTTCAGCCTTACTGTCAGTGCTGCGATTATTGCTCCCGAAAGTGCTGCTATTAAAGCTGATGAGGGCACTGCAAGATACCATGGAGCCCCGCTTAATGCGAGCAATGCAGAAGCATAGGCGCCTATGCCAAAAAAAACCATATGGCCTAGATTGACAAGTCCCGTAAATCCTACTGCAAGATTAAAAGACATGACTATAATTGTGTAAATTAGCACAATAAGCAAAAAATAAATAAGAAAATCATGAATCACGGGCTTTCACCCCCAAAATGCCTTGAGGCCTAAGCAGCAGGAAAAGCAGCATGATAACAAAGGAGATTATATCCTTATAGCCTGTTGGAAAGTATAAAACTCCGATATTCTCTGCCAGTCCTATGAACAACCCTCCGATTATGGAGCCAGGCACTGAGCCAAGCCCGCCAACAACAGAGCTTACAAAGCCCTTGACAATTATAGGTATGCCCATCCTTGGATAAAGATTCTGCTCAAGCCCAAGGAGAATGCCTCCAACAGCTGCAACCATGCCTGCGATAATAAAGGTATAAGTATAGATCTTCTCTGGGCTTATTCCCACAACCTGCGCAACTTCTTTGTTGTCAGCCAATGCCCTCATTGCCTTTCCAAGCCTTGTTTTTTTGAGAATAAACCATAGTGCAAGAAAAATAATTATGGCAATGATTATGATAGATAGCTGAATTGAGGTTATTGTAAATGTGCCAAAATCAAAAACTTTGTTTTGGCCAAGTGTTATTGACTTGGTGCTTGAGCCGAAAATCGCCTGAAGCAGCGCAGTCGCAAAAATAAGAAGCACTACAGAAACTATGAGCTTGATGTTGGAAGTTGCTCTTCTTTTTCTCAGCGGATTGTAAATTAGAAAATTTGTAAGCAAAGTAGCTAAAATGCTTATGATTACTGTCAATGCGCCTGAAAACAGATAATTCATGCCCATTAGATTCAGGAAAGCGAAAAATGAGTAAGCAGCTATTGACATTATGGCACCATGCGAGAAGTACTGGAACTTGAGGACGTAATAGACAAGAGCAAATCCCGCAGCAGCCAGCGCATATATTGAGCCGGCAATAAGGCCGTTTATTATGAGCTGGGGGAGTATTGATGGCATTTTGCTCAAATCTCCTTCAAATATTTGGTCTTAAGAAGCTGAATCAGCCCTGTTATATCTTTTTTGGCAGCTTGAACTTCTGTAATTCCTACCTTTTCTCCATAATAATTTATTGAATTTCTTAGCTTCCTTAAATTGTCAAATCTGACAGCTGCAGATTCTTCGTCTTTTTCCTTAAGAAAATAAGTAAATGCCTCATGCGAATAGACTTTAAGCCCTTCCTTAAGGCAAATCGCCTCTATCACTTCCCTAAGAGCTTCATAGTATGTTACTAAGATGCTTCCAGAGCTTGTTTCGTTTATTTTTTGATTTTTCAAGAACGCTAAATGATTATTTGACGTTTGAACCAATGACCTAACCTTTGGAATATCCGGACTGCCTTTTCTAACTTTGCCTTGTTCAATAAAATCATTAAATCTCACCTGAACGCCTCCAAATAGCCTTTTATAACCATTCCGTTTAATATGCTATTGGCAAGATTTTTGTTCTCTTTTTCCATTCTCATCAGCTCGTCTTTGCTGCTGACAAATAATTGTATTTTTACCTTAAGCTTTTTCTCAAATATATCGAGATTAATCCCTTTTTTGGCATTGCTGAGTATAAACAAGTCTACATCGCTGTTTTTATCATTTTCGCCTTTTGAATAAGAGCCAAAAATTATTATTGCCTCAGGATAGTGCAATTCCTTGTCTAAAAATTCAATTAAGCCTGACTTCCTTATATTTTTAATGTTGTAGTGCATCTTGGCATCCTTATAGCCGCTGCTATCGGTGTCTGCCTTAAACATCAGGTGCATCCTTTCATATTTTTTTAATAAAAGTCTTTCATTATGAAGCGTGTTCAGGTACTTTGATGCTGTTGTCGGGTTTAGCTTCAGCAGCCTGGCCATTTCCCTAACGTGAAACCATTTGCTTGGCTCATCGAAAAAGTGCTTCAAAAAGCGCTCAATGTTTATTATTTTGGACATCTGTCTAAATAAATAGACGATTGTTTAAAAATGTTTCGGATTTAAAATAATAAAATAAAAGAAAAAATTAAGAAATTACTTTAATGTTATAAGCTCGCCGTTCTTTATCTGCTTCACATTAAAGTCAAGGACAACATCGCCGTTGCTGTCAAGCGAGACTTTTCCGACAGCGCCATTGTAGCCCTTCACGCTGTAGAAGTAATCCCTAAGCTTCTCGCCGTCGTATCCATTCTTCTCAATTCCGTCTTTTATCAGGTAAACGATGTCGTAAGCTGCTGACATGTAAGCCGGGAATGGCGCGTCTTCCTTTGTCTCCTGCTTATACTTTGCGAGGACTGGCGCTGCTTTTGGATTCTTATCGTCAAATTTCTGCTCTACCCCAATCATGCCGTCAACATCGGTTGCGCTTTCTTTGACAACATCTCTGCCTATCATCACTTCGGCAGTAAGCAGCTGCTTGGCTACTCCGGCTTCTTTCAGCTGCTTCACAAGCAAAACTCCTTTTGCCTTTGTTTGAGGAACAAGATAAACAACGTCAGGGGCTGCTGCCTTGACTTTTGTAACCTGAGTCCTGAAATCAGTGTCTTCAGGATTGAAAGTTTCATCTGCCACAACCTGGCCGCCGAGCTTCTCAAAGTTCTCCTTGAAAACTCTTCTCAATCCTTGGGCGTAATCCGTTGATTCGGATATGATTGCAGCTTTCCTGAACTTTAGGTCTTTGAAAGCGTAATCAGATGCTACAACCCCTGCAAAAGCGTCGCTGGGGCTTAACCTAAAGACAAAGTCCCCTCCATTTGTTGTTATATCGGGAGAAGTCGCGCTTGGAGATACCATTACTACCTTGTTTTCATTTGCTATTGGAGCAGCTCCAAGAGTCTCCCCAGAGCAAACTCCGCCTATTATTATTTTAACCTTGTCAATATTAATGAGCTTTTGGGCTGCTGCGTTTCCATCTTTTGGATTGCATTTGCTGTCTTCATAAACGAGCTCAAGCTTTCTTCCATTAACGCCGCCTTTGGCATTGATTTCATCGGCAGCGAACTTTGTGGTTCTTTGGATTGGCAAGCCATACGCTGCAGCATCCCCTGTTAAAGGATACATCACTCCAATCTTATAAGCTCCCTGCTGCACCGGCTTCACTTCGCCGCCGCTTGGCTGCTGTGTAGTTTGCTGTTGAACTTCGCATGCAGCGATAAATAACACCATCAATGCTAGAATGACTAAGATTGCTTTTTTCATTAGTTTGATACCTCCAATAAAATGATCTTACTATATTCGACACGGAAAGCCCAAGTATTTAAAATTTTCGCTTCGATTTTTGCGTTTTTGTGACCAAATCGGGATAAAATTACCTGAAATGCAGCTCCTTTTAGCTATAAGCTGGCTTTAAACCACTGTAATTTATTCCATAACCTTTTGATGCTTCACTTTTCTTGCTTTGAAACAGCCTGAAAGCAATATCATTTCCCACTCCTATCGCTACTCTTGTTGGTATGTCCTTGATGTAGTTGATGCTTCCAAAATGTATAGGTGACAAGTACATTATCTTCTTCATGCTCTTGCCGAAGTTCGGCCTGATTTCATTGCAATAGGCATCTTTCAGGTATTTGAAAATCTTCAGGTTAACCAAGCCCAACGCGCTTTTTGAATGGATGAGGGTGCATCCAAGCTCACTGTACTATATCAGGAGCCTTGCTCCCTGGGAAGTTGAGTTTGAGTTTGCAGTGGAAAGCTACCAGCAATTCAATGAGATAATTAATGAGCTGAGAAAAAGATTTCCCCACGTAATAAGAAATTACGAGCATTTGATCATGATACATGAGGAATGGATGCCGGCTTACAGAGAGATGCTGAAAAGTAATAGTTAATCGCAAATTATTTAAACTTCAAATTAAAAAATTAAATTCAGGTGTTAAATTTGTTTGAAGAACATGGAATAATATCAAAATTCAAAAAAGATGTTGCCGAGCATATAGATATAATTGAAGACGAAATAAATAAGGGCAATAGAGAAGAAGTAGTGCTTTGGCTTAATGAGCTTTTATCTATGAGAAATGCATGGCAACGGGAATTTGACAAGCCTGGATTTAATATCAAATTATATCCATGGACTACTCCAAATATACTGAATACAAATTCTACTAAGAGACTAGCTAGAGAAAGGATTGATATTTTAGATGAGGCAATAGCAAGAATAAAACAAATGTTCCAAGCAAAAGGCTGGGAAAAGGCTGCTTAGTTTATTTCGTTCTAAAATTAAAACCAAAACTTTTAAATATATTAGGTATATACATATATACTTATGGAGTCGAAATTGGTCCAAAAATTCGGAAACGGCGGCCACATCGTGCTGCCAAAAGAATATGTAGGCAAAAGAATAAGGTTTATAGCAGAACCTAAGACTTTTGAAGATATAAAAGGGCAAGCATTGGAAATTTTAAAGCCGCACCTAGAGAACATATCCGGGGTTTACCTTTACGGCTCTTATGCAAGAAATGAGCAGAATATTGATTCGGATGTGGACATATTAGTAATATCCAATAAAAAAATCAGCATAGCCAGCAAGCCTGATGATTATTCTATAGCCTCTGCAACTTTAGAGGAAATTGAAGGAATGTTGAGAAACAATGCAGTGATTATACTCCCAATAATAAAAGAGGCCAAGACTATTGTCAATCCGATGATTTTAACAAAATATAAGGAATATAAATTTACCAGGGATAACACTTCCATTTTTATGGAATCCTGCAGAAAAATATTCGAATTAAACAAAAGAGGCATCGAACTTGATTTTGAAATAGGCAGCATAGTTTATTCGCTGATCTTAAGGATAAAAAGCTTATTGATGGTTAAGCTTATTAATAATGGACTACGATACTCTAAATTGCAATTATTCAAATTTTTACAGAACAATGGGATTTCAACATTGAAAATTACAGAATTATATAATATCTATTCCAACGAAAAGAAAAATATAAAAGTAGCAAACAGCAAAGTTTTAGAAAGTGGGGATATTTTAAAATTGCTTAAAATAGCAGAGGAGTTATTAGCCGAAGTTGAGTATGCCATAAAATGAGCAAAAAGAAATACAAAAAGGGAATTAAAAGCATACAGAAGCAGATTGGTATACACGCCAACATTAAGCTGCAAAGGGCTGTTCACGAAGGGAATACGGAGTTAGCAGAGTACTACAGGAAGGAGATATCGAGATTAGAAGAGCAGCTAAGAGAAAAAGAATTGAAGCTATTGCCGAGAAGCCAAAGAATTAAGCTGAAAAAATATTAATACCATTACATTTTATTAAAAAACGTTAAAAATGATAAAAATGTAATTGTATGTGACTTATCCCTTCCACCTTCTCATCAGCAAACTGTTGCTTACAACACTGACTGAAGAGAATGCCATTGCCGCTGCCGCTATTATCGGGTTAAGCAAAAACCCGGAAAACGGGTATAATAAGCCGGCAGCAACCGGAATGCCTGCAACATTGTATATGAACGCCCAGAATAAATTTTGCCTGATTTTTTTGATAGTGTAAGAGCTCAGCTTTATTGCTGTGACAACGTCTCTTAAGTCGTTCTTGACGAGGATTATCTGGCCTGTTTCTATGGCAACATCAGTTCCCGCTCCCACTGCAATGCCAATATCAGCTGCTGCAAGCGCAGGAGCATCATTTATTCCGTCTCCAACCATTGCAACAACCTTGCCTTCTGACTTTAATTTCTTGATTTCTTTTTCCTTATCCTGAGGCAGCACTTCAGCAAGAATCTTTCCGATTCCAAGCTGCGATGCAATGGCTTTTGCAACCCTTTCATTGTCGCCTGTAATCATTATGACTTCCTTGCCGAGCTTGTGCAATTCTTCTATTGCCTCTTTAGAATTCTCCTTTAAAGTGTCAGCTATTGCGATAAGCCCGATAATGGATTTGTTTATTGCAAGGATCACAGTTGTCCTGCCATGCTCCTCAAGCTCCCTGATATTTTTCTCTGCCTCATCGCTTATCCTGATTTTGTATTGATACATCAGCTTGTTGTTTCCTATCAGGATGCCATAATTATTGTATTTTGCAGAAACGCCTTTCCCGCTGACAGCTTCGAATTTGCCCGGCTCGCTAAGCGTTATTTTCCTGCTTTTTGCAAGATTCACCACAGCTTCTGCCAGCGGATGCTCTGAGCTTTTTTCTGCAATCGCAGCAAACTTCAACATATCATTCTCGACAAATTTCCTGTCCAAAGCAACAATGTCAGTCACTTCCGGCTTTCCCTTGGTCAAAGTGCCTGTCTTGTCAAACACAATTGTATCAAGCTTGTGGGCTGTCTCAAGGGCTTCTGCGCTCTTGATTAGGATGCCATGCTCTGCTCCTTTTCCGGTGCCGACCATTATTGCTGTTGGAGTTGCCAAGCCAAGGGCGCAAGGGCATGCTATTATTAATACGGCAATAAATATAGTTAAAGCGAAGATAAATGGATTGGAAACGCTGAGGAAATTTGGAGCCAATACATACCAAAAAATAAATGAGAGAATTGCAATTAAAATCACTATCGGAACAAAAACACTGGAAACCTTGTCAGCCAGCCTTTGTATAGGCGCTTTTGAGCCCTGCGCCTCCTCAACAAGCTTTATTATCTGGGCAAGCATTGTATCAGAGCCAACCTTTGTTGCCTTGACTTTAAGCATGCCGCTCTTGTTGAGCGTCGCCCCTATGACTTTGTCATTTTCTTTCTTTGACACAGGCATGCTTTCTCCTGTGAGCATTGACTCATCAACATGGGAAGCGCCAAAAACAACAATGCCGTCTGTTGGTATTTTCCCTCCAGGTTTTACTATAAAAACATCATCAATCTGCAGCTCTTCTATCGGGATTTCCAGTTCCTTGCCATCCCTGACCACAACTGCTGTTTTTGCCTGCAAGCCAATAAGCTTCCTTATTGCCTCTGATGCCTTGCCCTTTGTCAGCGCCTCAAGATATTTTCCAAGCAAAATAAACGTAATGATTATTGCAGATGTATCATAATAGACGCTTCCTGTAAACGTTTTAGGAAAAAATGTCACAAGAATGCTGTAGATGTAAGCTGCGCCTGTCCCTACTGCAATCAAAGTGTCCATGTTTGCACTCTTGTTCATCAAGCCGATGTAAGTGCCAACATAAAATCTGTAAGCAAGAATAAGCTGCACAGGGCTTGCAAGAATGAGCAAAACAAAATCATGATAGGGAACTGTTACATTAAACCAGTCTGGAAAGGAGAGGACAAATATGGGGATGCTCAAAATTGCCCCTATTATAACTTCCCACTTTAATCTTCTAATCTCTTTTTCCCTTGTTGCCTTTTCAGTGTCAGCCATTGCGCTGGAAACTTCAACTGGCTCATAGCCTGCCTTTTTAATCGCATTTTTGATTTCTTCTGCATTTGTCAATGCAGGATCATATTTTATGAAGGCATTTTGATTGACATACAGCTCTTTTGAAATTACCCCATTGAGCAGATTCAGAGAATCGCCTACGGTCCCGACGCAATGCGGATTGTCCATTCCAATAACTTTAAGCTTAATCTCAGCGACGTTGCCTGCTGTTTTTTCTGATGTTTTTTCTTCTGTTCCCTCAACTACTTTATACCCAGTTTTCTTTACCGCATCTTTTAGGGCATTTTCATTCACTTTGCTGCTGTCAAATTCCACATTTGCCTTTTCAGAAGCGAAATTGACGCTTGCTTTCACAACACCTTCTGTTTTTGAGAGCGCTTTTTCTATTGTATTAGCGCATGAGGCACAGTGCATTCCGGAAATTGGGATGGATGTTTTTTGGGTTTTGTTCTCGGATAGACTATTGCCTTTTTTTCCGGTCAGAATCTGTTTTTTAACATTTTTTTTAATTAATGGACCTTTTTTTAATGATATTTTATCCAATGCAGTTTCATTGAATTTGCCATAGCAATTCCTGCTGCAGAAATAATATTTTTTTCCATCTCTGACTAGCTTGAACTTCGCCTTCTTTTCATCAATTTCCATTCCGCAAATTGGGTCTTTTGGCATTTGTCAAAAGCATTTATACTTAACTAACTGAATGCTTTGTTATCTCTAAACTGCAGCTATGATATTTTTTGCAGTACTGCTCGCATTTTTCAGCCCATATTCTGTCTTTGTAACTAAATCCGCATTCCTTGCATTGAAAGTGCGCTTTTCCGGCTCTAAATACTTTCTGTACCATAGTCGTATACCTAAGTAATTATAAAGTAATTATGTATCCCAGTTGAATTCTCTTGCTGCGCTGTCAGTTATAACTAATTTTATTGATTTTGCATTTTCATTTATTTTTGGAAAGATTAATGTGCCGCTTCTGTGGTGGCCGCCCGGCTCCGAGCCCTCCCATTTCAGCGGCTTGTAGATATTTCCCAAGTCGTCATAAAGCACAGATATCTGAGCAAGATCAAAATCAAGATTGACTGAATGAGTGTCAATTGCAATCTGGAACTGTGAAGCGCTTAGCGGAGTTACGCTGAATTCCACATTATTCTGATTGGATGCCAATGGCTGCAGCGCAGTCCCCTGCTTAATGCCTTGCTGTATTCCAGAATCTTCGCTTTGCAGTACAAACCAATATGATAAGCCAACAGCTATGACTGAAACAGCTAGCAGCGAATAAAAAACAACCTTCATTTTCTGCTTTGGAAGATCTACATTAACCAGGCGGTACATATAAGCGATTCCAAGTATGTTTGATAATACCCCCATCAACAGAAAGGTTGACTGGTATTTTGTAAAAAATAACCCCAATGCTGAAATTCCAAGAAACGGAGCTACATCGGCTATATGATGTGCGCAGCAGGCAACCATTGAAGTGGCAGACATTCCTGTTGATGCAGCTGCCTGCCCCATTGCCTTGGCATGCATCTGCTCTTTGACATAAAAAAACATTCCTATCTGGATTCCAAAGCCAATGACAAGAGGCACCATCCAGTACCACAGCTTTACAAAATTGTCAACTGCGAATGAAACTCCCCCAAGCAAAGACGCAACTATGAAATAAAAAGCCAAAAGCGCTGCGCTTCCCAATAGCCCTTTGATTACGTATTTGTCATTGTTTTCCATTTTAATAGCTAATGTATATTTTACTGGCTTTTGTGATCTATTCCTAAAAAATTATGCAGCCAGCACCACCCAATAAAGCTTTCAGCCAGCGCAATCCACCCAATAACAAATATGAGCCAGTTAACCCATTCAATATTGTAATTTGGCACCCAGGGACCGAGCCACCAGAAAGCAAGCGCAAATCTTAAAATTCTGTCAACTATTCCCAGATTCTGCTTCATTTTTACACCTTCTAAAAGACAGCTTCTGCTTTTCAGCAGCATCCTTTTGATTTTCCTTTTCCCATTTTGATTGCCTCCATCTGCAGTATATCCGATAATATGTCCAATTTAGATATATTAAAATATTAGCTACTATTTAAACTTTTCTATTTATATCAAAATACGACATATCAAAAACAGAAAGGTATTTATATCATTGTAACATATGCGCTTTCATGGCAAAAATAAAAATAACAAACATGCTGAAGTTCTACACATTGTGCCTTCTGGCAGAAGGGCCAAAGCACGGATATGAGCTGATAAAGGAGCTTGGGCGCAATTTGGGAAGAAGCATCAGCGCAAGCAACGTTTATCCGTTCCTTGAGGTTCTGAAAAAAAATAGGATGATCGCTATTGACAAAGTCGGAAAAAGAGACAAGAAAATTTATCATTTGACTGCAGAAGGAAGAAACTTTACAAGGGACATGTTCAGCAAATTTGGGGATTTGATTGATGTGGCGATAAAGCCGAGAATAGCAACATGCCCATGCGGGTGCAAGATTTATTCAGGCGGGCATTCTGAAAGAATCAAGGGCAGGCTGATGAAGTTCTGCTGCAGCCACTGCGCAAGGATGCACAAGGCAAAAATTTGAATTTACTAATCAGAAACAGCATCCAAAAACGCCTTCCACTGCCCCTCGTCAAAGACTCCGAGCCCTTTGTAGATTACGGTTCCATTTCTGGCTATGGCATACTTTGTTGTAGTTTTTGTTATCTGGTAATCCTGAAGAATCTGCTCCTGCCCTGGCGCAAATATGGTTTTTTGGAGCTTCGGATATTTTTTCTTGTAGTCCATAAGCTTCGGAATGCCCTCGCTTAAATCCAGGCTGATAGAGATAAAAACAACCTTGTCTTCGTAATCCTTGTACACGTTTGACAAATGCCCATAGTCTTCTGCGCAGTAAGGGCACCATGTTGCCATGAAATAAACTATAACCGGCTTTTGATCCCTGAAATCGCTCAATCTTATCGGCTTTCCTTCTGTGCTTATTATTGTGAAGTCTGGAGCAATGTTTCCGTTCCTGATTCCAGTCACGACTGCCTGATTAAGCTCCTGTGTTGATGCTTTTGATTTTAGCTCGAGATTGCCGGTGTTGGTGCAGCTATTAATAAAAAACACCAAAAACATAGCAGATAGCAATAATTTTAATTTCATTTTTAACAATATTTTTATGTTGGATTGATATTTTATTGAAAGAATCAAGCTTGTTTATTAATTATTCCTTGCAGCAGTCCACTATTTTCTTAACCATCTCCGAGAACTTTGCCATCAATCCGTTTCTTGGAATGCTGTTTGGGTTTGCGGCTATCTGCTTTGCTTCCACCATCTTCAGGTTGATTCCCCAAAAGAGCGAATAAAGATTAAATGCTGAAGTAAAAAACATATTTGCCTCTCTTTCATTATTTTTTGAAAGCTCTTTTGTACCTACTTCAAGCAGGCGCATGCTTGATGCAAGGAGATGCTTGCTTATGCACCATTCCTCGCCGACTGGATTTTTTACAATTTTTCTTAGCATGCCTTTTCTTAATTCCCTTACAGAATTAAGCATTTCCAGATATTTCTGGTTGCCTGTTTTCATCGCTGTAAAATAGAAATGCTCTTCAAGGCTTATAAGATTCATCAATGCAATGCTTAAGTCCTCGTCTCTTGACAAATCAACATCCCCTTTCTTTACCTCTTCAATTTTCCTCATCCATTCCTTTACTTCCTGCTCCATTTTGTTCTCTTCTCTGTTTTGTACTTTCTGCTATATTTTAGGCTGCATAAGTTAAGTATAGAACAGTGCCGCTTGCCAAAAGAAATGCCAGCGTCAATGCAATGCCCTGAAACGGAAACAAGACTTTTCCGTTCACTTTTTTGATGGCCGTATGGGAAGCGTATGCCAAAGTGGTTACAATTCCGCCGATTATGCTTCCAAATAATATCTTATTGAGCCAATAAACCTTGTTCAGTAAACTTCCAGCCAGTCCGAAAAATAGCAATGGGAGGTAAACTGTGCTTTTGTCAATGTACATCAGCGGAATCACTGTCAGCAAAAATGACGCTGCCACGATAAGCGGGAGCTGAAACCTGAAAAACTTCTTTAGCTTCAGCCCAATCCACAGCCCTGTTGAAACTCCGAATGCGCCGATAAGCAGGCCTATAATAGTCACATCCATTCCGTAATACTTGGCAGAGACAGCTGCGGCCCCGACAGCGGCAGTGCAAAGAGGGCAATGCGCATAAGCTGCAGGAGCAACAGCTGCAAAAATCAATGCTGAAATAAAAAAATAGAGTGATATGGGTTTTTTTATCATGTTAAGCAAAATTTTTAGTTATCAATTTAAAATCAATCTGGCCTCGCTATCGCTCAGCCAAAATATTGTGCTCGGCTCTCGCTTCCCTTTCAATCGCTCGAGCCTCGCCTATTAATACAATAAATTAATTAAATTTACAAACCCATAATCCTAATTCACCCATCAACATCCGCCTACCATTCCAGACGATGGGTTTGAACTTCCCAATCTTGCTGGCAAAGTCCCATGATGCTCGTACATCATCTTTTCGTCTTCTGTCCAGCCAGTCATGTCAATGCCTCCAGTTCCTGAAGCGCTTTTTACGGCGTTTGCACTTATCTGGCCTTTCATTGAATTTATCTGGAACGACTGCACAATTGACAATAACAAAACAACTGCAACCATCACTGCCAAAACAATATTTTTCATTCCAATTTTTTCTGCGTGCTTATTCTTGCAGCAGTCTTCTTCGCCTTTGCTTTTGCAGCATTCATGCTCGCTTTCCATTTTCTCACCTTTGTTAGTTTCCTGGTTATGCTGGCTTTTCAGCTTAATTCTCCATATTCCTGTACTTGTTCGAAGCCAAATTAATGTAATTAATGTCAATTCCTTTTGCCTTCAGCACAGATGCCTTTTTGCCAATCTGTTGCGGGAAAAACAATGTCTTCCACTTGCCAAGCTCCTCAAGTATTGCATCATTTGTATACTCATTACCATGGTTTTTTATCAGGTATTTTGCAAGCCCCCTCATCGCAAAGCTGTGCTGACATCCGCATGCCGGCTGGCCGTCCTTGAATATTATGGAGTCTGTTCCGCAGCAGTATTCGCAGCTGATTTGACTGACTGTTGCAATATACCTTTCTTTGTCCTTTCCGCTGAGCTTTATCTGGCTGTCCAGAGTACCCAGTTTCGCTATTGTCGCATCTGCTTTCTGCTGGTTTGAGGCAGAGACATCGTCATAGCTCACTCCAAGCTCTTTTCCGTAGATTTCAGGAACGCCTTTTGGTGTTACATCCACTGCTTCCGGTTGGCTTAGAGCAGTTTTTCCAGCAGCATTGGTTTGGATATTTTGGCCTGTGGCTGGAACATTTGCAGCAGCATTGGCTGTCGCCGCCTGCATTGCCTTCAGTTGCTTCATCTCAAACATATTGAATCCTATTACTAGCATTGCAGCGATTGTCATCACAATCAGCACACCCTCAATCCTATTATTTAATACCATTATTTCACCTTTAAACTGCTTTAAACCGTTTTTACTATCAGAACAAGAAATGAAATAGCTTTATAAAATAGCGATGAAACTAGTTTCAGGTTGAAATTTCACTTCAGCACAACAATATTCGTCATTCCCCTTCTTTTCTTCTCAAGAATGTCTTTGGACTCCATTTTGTCAAGAACTCTTGTGACTTTCACTTTGCTGAATCCTGTCTGTTTTATCAAATCGCTTTGGTATGCCGAGCCGTTGCCGCCCTTGACAAGCTCATAAACTTTTTTTTCGTCTTCGTCAAGCTTGGACAGGTCTATCTCCATGAATTCTTTTTTTGCCCCTCTGGCGCCTGAACTGTAAAAGAATGTCATATACACACCAACAGCGAAAATCAGGAAGTCAATGACAAAGGCAGCTGTCACCATCCAGGACAATTTGCTCCAGAATGAGTTTGCCTGGTGAACAGGGCAGGTGCTCATATCCAGCTTGTTTTTGTGGAATTCCTCGCATAAAAAGGCAGATTCCTCATCAATCTGCATCTTCATGTATACCAGCACTGCAAATAAGACTAATGAAAATGCAATCAGCGAATATCCGATTATTTTTTCTTTGCCAACCATAACATTTAGGGATTATTCCCGCTTTATATATTTTATTTTTTCCATAAATAAGCGAGCATGTAAACTCCAATTAAAAACAGCGGGAAACTCAGCAATTGTCCCATCGTAAAATAGCCGAAGATAAACCCGATCTGCTCGTCCGGAGCCCTGAAAAATTCTATAAAGGTGCGGAAGAGGCCATATAGCGCAACAAACGTCCAGAACATGAAGCCCTTTGGAAGCGTTATGCCTTTTTCGTACCACAGCACAGCAAAAATTGCCAAGTTCTTTAAAGATTCATAAATCTGGCTCGGGTGCCTGCATCCTTCAGGAAGGCCTTCAATAAATGTATTTTTTGAATAGTCAATGCACCAGGCAACATTGCTCAGCCTTCCAAAGACTTCTGCATTTATGAAGTTGCCAATCCTTCCCAAGGCAAGGGCAAGCGCAGCCGGCACAACGACAAGATCTGCAAGGTCATAAAATTCTATCTTCTTCTTTCTGCAGAACATGTATCCTGCAATTATAGAGCCGATAAATCCGCCGTGGAAGCTCAAGCCGCCATGCCAAACAGCAAAAATCTCAAGGGGACTCTGCAAGTAAAACGGAAGATTATAGAATAATATGTATCCCATGCGGGATCCCCCTACAACCCCCACAATCAAATAAATGAGAAAATCGGCAGCATCATCCTTTGTAAATGGAATTCCTTTTTTCCTTGCGACATAAGGAATCATGAAATACGCGATGACAAAGCCAAGCGCATAGAACAAGCCGTAATACCTTATCTGCAGTGTGCCCAAATCCAAAAGAACCGGGTTTAGGTTGTGGTAGAGCATATCAGCCTCTCGCAATGCGGTAAAATGAAATGCGGTTTACCAATATTACAAAATAAAAAGCAGCATAAGTAAATAAAATTGAAATTTGCCTGTAGTAGGAATAGGCATTTAGGTATATGCCAGAATTGCTTGAAGTGGCAAATCCCACCAGAGCCCAGATTGCATAGAACAAGGCAAATATTCCGATTGGCACCATTATTATAGCCAGGATTGCGCTTTTGTATTTCTTGAATCCCAATCCTGTCCTGAATGACACCTCCAAAGCGCGCTTAATTGAGCCAGAGGAATAATAATATGAATGTGAGAGGTTGATTAAGGTGTATAGCAGCAAAAATAAAGGTAATCCGGCTATAATAAAAACTGCTGGCCTGTACTGGGGCTGGACATTTGCCAGCAGCAGGCTGAATGCCAGATAAATGGGCAAAACCAAGATCAAGTTAAGGGCATAGAACCTTGCCAGTCCCTTAAAAGAAAACTCGCTCTTTTGAAACAAGCCCCTTACTGCATCAAGCACAACGTACTTGAAAAAGGAATATGTAAAAATCATAAGAAGGTAATAAATGGCTGAGAATAGAAAATAAGCTGTCAGGTATTGAAGCTGTGAGGAGATGAGCCGGAAAGGAACCAAAAATGCCTCTCCGAAGTATCCTGCCAAATATGGCAGCAAATAAAAAAATGATAAAAAAAATGCAGCATCAAACAGGACCATCAATCCTAAATTCCCGGGCCTTGATTTTGCAAGCTTAAGGCTCTTGATGAAAAGAGATTCTTTTAGTATCCCCATTATGCAAGCAATCCTGCCTTTGTATTTAAATCTTTTTTTCTATTTTGTAAACTTTTTTTGCGTCCCTGACAATTTCAAGGTCCACTTCCCTTATGATAATCCCTTCCTTATTGTGGTTTAGTGCTGCAATTGTGCCGTAAAACGGCAAGGCTATCTGTGTTTTCCCTAGCAAAGTGCCGCTGCTTGATTTTCCAGCAGCATTTATGTAAACGAAAACAGTTTCGCTCTCTATGGCTCTTGCAGAAGCCAATGCAGTCACTTCGTCAGGCAGCCTGTTCTTGAAATACTTATTGTTATAAATCCAGTCATAAGAGGAGGATTTTGAGCACCAGAATGAAGGGCAAAATACAATATCTGCGCCTTTAATCATCAGGTTTCGTGTTACTTCTGGATACAGCAAGTCCCTGCATATCTGAATCCCGATATTGCCTATTTTTGTCCTGAAAACTTTGGCCTTGCTTCCTGCTGAGAGGTACTTGCCTTCTGATTTCTGCACCAAGTGGATTTTCTTATAATTTCCAAGAATCTTGCCATTGCCATCAAATAGGTAGCTTATGTTGTAAAATTTTCCATTGATTTTTTCTATAATGCTTCCCATTATGGAATATGTCTTGTATTTTTTTGACAAATGAGAAAATATCTTTTTTGATTTAGCAGGGGTTTTTGGATTGTAGGATTTCCTTAATCCACCTGTAAGGAAAACCTCAGGAAAGCATATTATATCGCATTTATCTTTGCCTGCTTTCCTGAAAAAAACTTCTGCCCTTTTAATGTTGCTTTCAAAATCAGGGCTTGCCTTGAACTGGACAGCGCATATCCTTATCTTAGCCATTTTTGGCAGGTTGTGGCAGAAATATTTAAATACTAGTATATTATAAAATAATATATACTATATACTATATTATAAAATAATATATAGGTATCTTAATGAAGAAGCCAATAAGCGCTACAATTGATGAAGATCTTATCTCATGGATTGAGAAAGAAGTAGGTGAAAATACAAGATACAGGAACAAGTCCCATCTTATTGAAACAGCGCTGGAGATCCTAAAAAAAGAGGCGAAAAAATAATGGCATTATTCGGAGAATCAAAAAAGCCGTTCACATATGAGGTGCTAAGGGAAGGTGAAGAGGTCATTTTAATGGTGGACTTGGAGCAGTACCCACACAGCCCTTCGCTTGAAGATGACTCAATATGCATGTCGCGTACAGTTGACATCCTCGCAGAAGCAGGAAATGTAACTAAAATAGTATACACCCAAAAAAGGAATTATGAATATGACTACAACCAGACTTTGCTTATTCAGGAGATAGCCCATCTTTACCTTCAGCTTGCAAAAAGAAAGGAAATCACAGGCTATGGCAATATGCTTTCAAGCCCTCAATGCTCAAGATGGGCCGGGAAATGGTATTCTTCTGTCCAGGACATCACAGGAGATTTGATGAAAAGGGACCCAATAGGGGCATTTGTCGAGCTGAAAAGAATGGCAAGGGACGAGAGGATAAGGATTGACAAGTCTGTTGATCCAAACTATCAAGAGTGCTCAAAAAAATATATTTCTGTCCTCCAGTACCTCATGGCGCTGATGGAAAAGACAAAGCTCATAGCCATGGCAAAGCCTTATCTTTCAGGCTATAAGATTGCAGAGCGCTCGGTTTACAGAAGAATATTCTCTCCAGACATAAGGCCTGATTTCATGTTCACAAAGCTGATGGCAAATTACCCTGCTGAGGGGGAAGAGATTGACAGCTATTTCGTTGATAAGGATACAGAAGTGACAATCTTCCAGCTGCCAGATAATGTGCAGTACATGTACCACCTTGTGCCGCCAGAATTCAAGCTTAGCGAGGAAAAATATGAGATTGTTGATACGGCAAGGAAAATAATGGCAGAGCACAAGCCTACAAGGCAGGAATTCATTGATCCGGAAAGGATGAGGCAGGTTTTCTACAACATTGGCTCGGACCTGATCGATGAGCTGGTTAATTACAGAAAGCTAAGCTTTACATCAGAGGAAATAGATGAAATGACAAAAATTCTAGTTAGGTATACTGTAGGGTTTGGGTTAATAGAAGTGCTCCTCCAGGATGAAAAAGTCCAGGATATAACAATAAACTCTCCTATGGGGGAAACGCCAATTTTCATAGTGCATCAGGACTATGCTGATTGCATGACAAATATAGTTCCAACAATGCCTGAGTCTGAGTCATGGGCATCAAAGCTAAGGCTGATTTCAGGCAGGCCGCTTGATGAGGCAAACCCGATACTAGACACAGAGCTGAGCATTCCAGGTGCTAATGCAAGAATTGCAGTTGTAGCGCCTCCCTTAAACCCTACAGGGCTTGCATATGCTTTTAGAAGGCATAGGGACAAGCCATGGACTTTGCCTTTGTTCATCAAGAACAAGATGATGAACCCAATGGCAGCAGGAATCCTAAGTTTCATGATAGACGGCTCAAGGTCAATGCTTGTTGCAGGGACAAGAAGTGCAGGAAAGACGAGCTTATTAGGCGCTATGCTTGTTGAGCTTATGAGAAAATATCGCGTGATTACGATAGAAGATAGTGTTACAGGAGACAGCAATATCTTTATCCAAAGGAACAACAAAATAGAAAAGACGACAATAGGCGCTTTGGTTGATGGCTTAATAAGCAAATATGGCAAATGGTATAATCTTACAGAGCATGAAGCCACAGGCAATCCGGAAAACATAAAAGTATTTGCAATGGACAAAAAAGGGAAAATAAAGCTTGCAGCAGTAAGCAAATTCATAAGGCACAAAGTCAAAAAGCCGATTTATAAAATCACCACAAGAACTGGAAGAACAATAAAAGTCACTGGCGACCATTCTCTTTTCGGATTGGATTCAGATGCAAAAGTAGCGGAAGTTAAATCTAATGCGCTGAACGTCGGAGATCACATAGCAGTCCCAAGATTCACTCCAAATAATAACAAGCCAATTAGGAGACTGCAAATGCTTGATGAATTATGCAAAATACCAAATGTATTTTTCCGTGGAGCATCAATAGAGGAATTAATTTCAAAATATAAAAATGAGATAAAACAACTCGGAAAATCCTCAGGATATGATAAGTCAACAATAAGAAGCTGGATTAAAAAAGGCTTCCTGCCGGGCGAAATAGTTTCATCTTTGGCAGATAGCGGCATACATGCAGGAAACGGAGTTTCGTTTTCTTATAATAACAGCCTTACAAAAATTCCGGCTAACATAGAGCTAAGCGAAGAATTTCTCACATTTATAGGGCTTTGGATAGCTGACGG
>JACOUX010000065.1 GCA_016177615.1 Candidatus Woesearchaeota archaeon
CAAGTATTAATTATAAAAAATAACCATACTGAAGCACCAGGGCTGATAAGGGCTGTTTTGGAGGAAAAGAAAGTGCAATTCAAAGTTTTTAATTCCAGAAGAACAAGTCACTTTCCAGATCCTAGGGATTATCTGGCTGTCATCGTTCTTGGAGGCCCTCAAAGCGCAAATGACTCATCTATGAGGCGTGAACTGGATTTTATAGACGAGGCATTAAAATCGGAAATTCCATATTTTGGTATTTGCCTTGGAGCGCAAGCGCTGGTCAAAGCAGCCGGGGGAGAAGTTTACAAGGCGCCGTTCAAGGAGATCGGATGCAGAGATTCCGGAGGCAATTATTTCCAGGTTGAATTGACAGAAGAAGGAAAATTAGATGAAATTGCAGAAGGTGTTAGCAACCCATTTAAGGTTTTCCAGCTTCATGGGGATACCCTTAAGCTGGATAAAGGCGTCATATTATTGGGGAAAGGGCATGGCCATTTGCAAATCCCAAATCAGTTTGTAAAAGTCGGAAAAAATGCTTATGGACTTCAGCCTCATGTAGAGCTTGTTAATCATATTTTTGATAGGTGGTTAAAGGGGAGTAAGGATTTGCAATCCCTTGTAGCAGATGAATTAAGAAATGATTACAGTTCAGTTAGGGCAGAATATCAAAGAAACTGCAGAGCTTTAATCAACAATTTTCTCAAAATTGCAGGGGTAGGCACGTCATGAAAGAATACAAAACAATCACAAGAGTTGAAGGCCCGCTGATTTTTGTTGAAAAGACGGAGCCGGTAGGCTATGCCGACATTGTGAAGATATCGCTGCCGAATGGGGAAATAAAAAACGGACAGGTTCTTGACACAAGCGATGACATTGTGGTTGTGCAGGTGTTTGAAGGCACAGCAGGAATTGATGTTGAAACAAGAGTCAAGTTTTTGGGAGACACGCTTAAATTGAATGTCTCGAAGGATATGCTTGGCAGGGTTTTAAGCGGCTCCGGAAAGCCCATTGACAATGGGCCAGAGGTCATTCCTGAAAAAAGGCTAGATATTGCAGGCGCAGCCATAAATCCTTTCGCAAGGGCATCGCCCCATGATTTTATTCAGACAGGAATCTCGACAATTGACGCGATGAACACGCTTGTCAGGGGCCAGAAACTGCCATTGTTTTCAGGCTCTGGCTTGCCGCATAACGATATTGCATTACAGATTGCCAGGCAGGCAAAAGTCATAGGCAAGCAGGAAAATTTTGTCGTTATATTTGCGGCAATGGGAATAACCAATGAAGAAGCCCAGTATTTCATTAATGATTTTGAGCAGACAGGCGCTTTGGAAAGAAGCATAGTCTTCCTCAATTTGGCAAATGACCCTGCTGTTGAAAGATTGGTTACTCCTAGGATGGCATTGACTGCAGCTGAATATTTCGCGTACGAGCTGGATTTCCATGTTTTAGTCATCCTTACAGACATGACTTTTTACTGCGAATCTTTGAGGGAGATAGGGGCTGCAAGGGAAGAGATCCCCGGAAGAAGGGGCTATCCCGGCTATACTTACACAGATTTGGCAACCGTCTATGAAAGAGCAGGCGTGATAAAAGGAAAAAAAGGCAGCATTACCCAAATCCCTATTTTAACCATGCCAAGCGATGACATAACACATCCGATTCCAGACCTGACAGGGTACATCACAGAAGGGCAGATTGTTTTGTCAAGAGAGCTGCACAGGAAAGGTGTCTATCCTCCAAATGATGTCCTGCCTTCTCTTTCAAGGCTTATGAACTTGGGAATCGGCCCAGCTAGGACAAGGGAAGACCACAAACAGGTCTCTGATCAAATGTATGCAGCTTACGCCGAGGGCCGTGACTTGAGAGGCCTTGTCGCGATTGTTGGGGAAGAGGCATTAAGCGAAAGGGACAAGAGGTTGCTTAAGTTTGCCGCTGAATTCGAGGACAAATTTGTGAGGCAGAAAAGAGATGAAGACAGGAGCATTGCAGAAACGCTTGATCTTGGATGGAAGCTGCTGAGCGCATTGCCATCAAGCGAGCTGACAAGGATAAGCCCGGAATTGAAGAAGAAATACTACAAAGGCGAACAAAAATAATTTAAAATAGGGAAATGTCAACAAATTTAACTAAATCCTAAAAATGGCACAGGACATTAAGCCGACAAGAAGCGAACTGCTTAAACTAAAAAAGCAGATAAAGCTTGCTAAATCAGGCCACGGGCTGCTGAAGAAGAAAAGAGATGGTTTAATACTTGAATTCTTCGAGATTCTCAAGAAAGCTAAAACATTGAGAGAAGAGCTTGTCAATGAGTACAAGATTGCTTTGGAAAAGATGAATATCGCAAGAGCACTTGAAGGCGACTTGAAAATAAAGTCAATCGCAATGGCTATAAAAGATATCCCTGACGTTAAATTGACAGCAAAAAATATCATGGGAGTTAGGGTCCCAAAAATTGAATCATCAGAAATAAAAAAAGCATTCATGGAGAGGGGTTATGGGATTTACAGCTCTTCCGCGATTGATGAGGCGGCGTCAGCTTACGAAAAAGTTGTTGAAAAGATAATCCTTGCAGCAGAGGTTGAAACTTCGATGAGGAAGCTGCTGAATGAGATTGAAAAGACAAAGAGAAGGGTCAATGCGCTTGAGTTTGTAGTCATGCCTCAGCTTGACAGGCAGAAATCATTCATCCAGCTCAGGCTGGAGGAGATGGAAAGGGAAAACATCTTCAGGATGAAAAGGATAAAGGCAAAGGCGTAATCTAATATTATATTACGAAAAGTTTAAATACTCTTTATCGTTTTACTATATTAAGAATAAAAAATGGCTTATTTTGAAAAACATATTGAGAAATAATTTCGAAATTATAAGAAAGATATGCGATAAGAGGCTTGAGGAATGGTCCAAAGGGAATTTAAGGACGTAGTTTTTGAATTTGCCAAAGAAATTTCAGATTTGCCTAATGTCGAATATATTTTTCTGTTTGGCTCTGTGGCAAGAGAAGAAGCAGACAGGCGCTCTGACATTGACATTTGCGCCATTATTAGCGATAATGATAAAAAAAATATTTCTAAAATTGCCTTAGACATGGAAAAAAAATATAATAAGAATATACAACTGGTCATTAGCAGGAATTTTTTGAAATTGGATGAGTATTTTATTGATAAATTAATGGAGGAAGGAATTTTATTGTTTGGCAAAGAACCCATAATAAAACTCAAAAATATCAGGTGTTTGGAGTCCTTATTGATATCCTATTCCATGAAAAAACTAGCTCATAAGGATAAAATGAAGATAAAAACAAAACTTTATGGATATTCTACTAAGAAAAAGGCAAATAAAAAAGTGTATAAGAGCTCTTATAGCGGGCTCATTAAGGAATTAAACGGGCAAAGTGTGGGTGCAGGAGCTGTTTTGATCCCTTTTAAAAAGGCAAAATATATACTTAAAATATTGGACAGCTTTGGGGCTGAATATGAAACGATAAGATTATTAAAGAGAATGGAAGGGGAATAAAGATTAAGGCATAAAGAATGATAAAAATAATCCGAAAATTCATAAAAAGGATAAATAAAAAATACAAAAAACCTAATCAAAGAAAGCTGTTCTGGATTGTTATCCTCATACATGCGATTAATGTTATTTTAGTTATTGCATTTCTGGTTTATCTTTGGTTTTGGATTAAGGGAAGAAAGTAAGAAAAAATTAAATCTAATATTATCTAGCTTGGGCTAATCCCCTCATAGTAATTTCATTTGTTCCGCAACAGCCGCCAATAATGTGTAAACCATATCTGTCAGCTAATCTTGTAACCGCTTCAACGAATTCGTCAGTCGGGATAGCTTGCTGTTTTGTCATGCGTTCATAATTTTCTGGGTCATTTTCAGAAGAAGCATTTGGATGTATTCCTATTACTTTTCCAAGGCTTTTAGCAGATAACCTCGATAACGCCGCCTCTGTAACTTCAAGACTATTACAATTAATGCCGATGCCTACTGGTTGTTTATTTCCTCTCGATTTGGCGTATATATCTCTTATTGCTAAATCTAATGACATATTAGGGTAAATGCACCCATTTTTATCAAGACACAGTGAAATAACATAGTCCTTTTCAGGTTCTACAGCAGCAAAAGTGTCTGTTTTAGGGTTATATGAAGGGCATAATTTTGTTAAAGCGTCTTCCCCCAAAAACTTGCCTATAATTGGCAAAACATTTCCCAAATAATGAATTGTGCCCATTCTTTGAAAACTTCCTAATCTTTCTGGAATATTCAACTCTTGGTGCGCCTTATTAAATGCTATCGCAACCCCATGAGCAGCAAGCAATGAAGGAACGGTCTCGAACATTAAATAATCTAAACCACGGCCAAATCGTATAGCTGCAAAAGTTTGAGGGAGGTATTTATTGTCAATATCTGGAAAAGTATCTTTACCCCTGTAACAATCAAAAGGAGGTCCTATGCTCATAGCTAGTAAAGTATTTTCTCTTGACCTTCCAGAAGAATTTATTGCTTCTTGGCATATTCTTAAAGAGTCAATACAAAGTTCAAGGCCCCTTCTTGGCAGATTTGGGTCGGCACCAGAAACGGATGCAGCTGATTCTAAAGTCTGCTTTGCCAGTCTAAATGAAGGTGTAACCAAAATTAACGGGTGCTCTTTTGGTACACTGTTTAAATAATCAGAAGCAATTTCTCTTAGATATTCTTGACCTTCTTCTGTTAGCAGGGCAGAACATGCCGCACCAATAAACTTATTTTCAGAAACATTGGTCGCCTTTTGAGGCCTTTTTACTTTATCTCGTGCAACTCTTTCAGCAACTCGGGTTCCATAGGGTCCACTTAAAATTATCCTCTTACGAGTTTTCAAAAATTCTTCCAATCTTCCCATTCCAATTGGTAAAAAATTATACTATATAAACCTTTTTACTACTTAAAAATAAACAATCTAAGTCTTATCATTAAAATCAAAAACCGAAACCTTTATATACTAATTATCTATATTTATCTATACAAATATATACAAAAATGACAAACTTAAACAAGAAAGACTTGATCGGATTAAACCAGCAGATAGGGCAAAGCGGAAAGCTCCATAATGAGCATAGCTTAGACTTTGCACTTTCGATTTCAAAACAAAACAAAAGCTGGCTTTA
>JACOUX010000010.1 GCA_016177615.1 Candidatus Woesearchaeota archaeon
AATACACTACTGCTTCCTCCTCAAAGATGAGAAATATAATAGCCGGCTACACGGCAAGGCTCATAAAGCAGAAAACCATACAGGAAAAAGAGCCAAGAAGAAGGGCCCAGGAAGAGGATCTAAGCAAGTTTTATGAGTAAAAATTTTTTTCTAATAAAATATTAGATTAAGCATTTATATTTATTAAATGGTTGTTAAATCTGAGGTTCAAATGGATTCAATCTTCCTTGAAGTTTACAGTTTCCGATAAATATTTATAATACCTGACTTAAAGAATGCATTATGAATTGGAAAGAATTTTTTAGGCTCACAAAAGTTAAGGTAATATTAACTCTGATATTATTCTTGCTGGTAGTTTTGATAACATTTTCTAGTAAAGAATGCGCAGCATGCATATCGCCCGGACAATGTGGTGTAGCTTATTGTATTCCCGGTCCGCATTTTATTTATGTTGCTTCGATGTTGTTCTTATTAATCTTCGGTTTACCCATAGCAATTTTTAGCATTCTAATCGGCGATTTTGTTAATAGACCATTTAATCCGATGAATATCCCGGGCAGCCTTTTGGCTTTGTTGGTATTCCTGATAGAATTATTATGGATTTATTTAGTTGCATGTATGGCCTATTCAATATACAGAAAATTAAGAAATAAAATTCTTTAAAATCAAAAGATAGCATGAATTCTCCTTCCCATAGGAGCGTGTCAAAGCCATTCGCATAAGTTCAATGAAATTTCTCCTTTAATTTTCTTTCAACAACCTCGGGCACGAACCCTTTCACAGGGCCGTGAAACATCGCAATCTCCTTTATAATGCTTGAGCTTAAGAATGCGTAATCATCCTTTGTCATGATGAATATTGTTTCAATGTCTTTCTCAAATTCCCTGTTGAACTGCGCTCTTTGGAACTCATATTCAAAGTCGGAAATTGCCCTTAGGCCCCTGATTATCACATTTGAGCCTTTCTCCTTTACATAATTCAGCAGCAGACCCCGGAATTGCTCCACTTCAACTTTGCTGCCATGGGGCTTCAGAGCTTCTTTAAGCATGATTACTCTTTCCTCAGCAGTAAAAGTCGGGGCTTTCTGCGGATTGTCGCCTACAACCACATAAAGCCTGTCAAACAGCTTCAATGCCCTTTCGATTATGTCAATGTGGCCGTTTGTTACAGGGTCAAATGTTCCCGGATACACTGCAGTTTTCATATTAAAACAAGACCGTATCTGTGCTTTTATATTTTTTGCTTATGGCTTTTATTACATTGGCAACCTGGCTGTCCAGGCTTTTGATGCTGCCGTCATTGTTGATGACGTAATTAGCGTGTTTCAGTTTTGTAGATATCGGCTTTTGGTATCTTTTAATTTGGATTATTCTCTTTTTTGAAAATTTTTTGTTCCGCATGAAAATGTTATTCCAGCTTGACTTGACTACAACCACAAATTCATCAAGATCTTTTGCCCCGGATTCAAGCAGAAGAGGTGCATCAATGGCAAAGTTCTCATGTGGAGACTCTTTCAGAATCTTTTTTATTTCATTGGCAATCGGCTGAAGCATTATGGAGTTCAATGCCCTATATTTTTTCTTTTCAGAAAACGCAGCATCTGCCAGCTTTGACCTGTTTATTTCATTGCCTGCATCAAGGATATCTTTTCCAAAATATTTTACCAGCTTTGCATATTGGACTGTCCCTTTTTTCAGGAATTTATGCCCGATCTCATCCGCATCAATGACTTTGAAGCCGTGCCTGCCGAAGATTTTTGCCACAGTTGTTTTCCCGGAGCCAATTGAGCCGGTTATGCCGATTATCATATTTACAACAGATTAGCCAGCTTATTTATATCCTTATTGGCGGCAAAATAAAAAATTTTGCTGATGCAATTATCGCTCAGAAAAATGATGTAACCACTTCTAAAAAGTAAATAAAGAAAGATTTAAAAAATACAGATTCTCCCAGCTGTTCATGCAAACTTTAGTCGGAATTTTGGAGAGGGCAATTCAGTCACATAAGCCGTTTAAGGATTTTGAGGAGCTGGAGCGGATAATTTATCTTGACCAAATTGGAGACGGAATGGATTTATTGGTTGTTGGCAGGAGTTATTTTGAAATTCTTAATAATATAGGGGAAGTTGACATTCATTTAGGTGAAAAAAATGATAGATGCATGGAAAAAACAGGGCATATACATATATTTAGCGGAGAAATGCAAACGCTGGTTATTCATTCGCCTTATTCATTTGAAAGCGAAAGTGCAGTATATCAAATCTTGAAATATAACATATTCCCAAAAAACCTAAGGCAGGGAGTTTACAGGTTTAGGCTTCCGCTAGAGGAGATTAAGCTGGGCTACAGAGTAAAATTCAGCTTGAACTTTTTGCAAGAGCAAACTGAAGAGCCCCCAATGCAAGACTTTGTTAACGGCAGATACATTTTAGATATATTTGGAAAAGAAAAAAATGGGATTGTATTGATGCCAAGCATAAGGTTGCCATTCCAGGATGTAACATATCTTTCCGAAGGGTTAGACCTCATTATAACTAGTCAAGAAGGAAATTTTAGAAAGTTTATAATAAATGAAGATGGCTGCGTATGGCTGGGCAGCTATAAAGAAATAGTGAAGTTAGGTTGTCCACCCTATGCTGCAACAGTTGCGCCTAAAACTCTGCATTAGCGATATTTATTATGTCAAAAATGGCTAATATATTCCAAAGTTTCGAAAACGAAGATGCACTGTACGACACAGTCATAAGCTCTCTTGAGCAGATTGTTAATGTTCTCCGGGTTCGTGATCCTGAGTTTGCCGCCAAAATTGGAAATAGCAAGATACAGTATATGCTTAGGCAATTTAAGGACCAAAGGCTTTATGTTGTGGGAGAGATGCACAACACCAAAGCTCCGGTCGAATACATCCACAACAAGATAGTTCCAAAAATAAGGCATAAGCCCCAGAGCTGGCTGATATTAAGCGAAGGGCACAGAAAATTCCAGCCCAGCTTAAAAAGTTCCCCTGGAGAATTCTACATGGCGGAACTTGCAAAAATGTTCAACACCCCAATAGAAGATGCACTTGCAGAATTAGAAGCAGAGGAAACTCGCGCTTATATTTGCCAGAATTCCCAACTTTGTGACGATGATGTATTAAGCTATCTGGTAAACGGCGCATTGTTTGTTCATCCAATGTATAAAATTTTGGCAGAGAACCCTCAGCAGAATATTAGGGATGTGAAAGAATTATTAAAATTTATGGACATTGTGTTAAATGAGTGGTCCAAAAGAACTGGAAAATCCAGAGGGCATCTTGAAAGCCTTATAATGCCAAGCCCTCTATTAGATGACTGGATAAGATATGAAAACCACAGGACGCTGATTACAGATATATTAAACAAGTATTCAAAACATAGGCTTTACGAAATATTAAGGCAATATGAAAGCAAGACAAATGTCCTGGTAAATGCAGGCTGGAATCATTTTCCGGCATTTGAGATAGGCACATTGATAAGCTAGATGTCCAATGCAGCATTTAATTCCTTAAATTTGCTATCCATCTTAAGCGCCTCTGCCACCGGTTTATATGTAATAAAACCTCCGTATGTATTAACCCCCTTCGCAAACCCGGCATCACTCTTCATTGATTTCTCAAATCCTTCATTCGCCAGCTTCAGAAGATAAGGAAATGTTGCATTTGTCAATGCAATTGTAGATGTTCTTGGGTAAGCGCCAGGCATGTTAGTCACACAATAGTGCGTAACCCCATGCTTGACAAAAACAGGATCGCTGTGCTTTGTCGGCTTTGATGTCTCTATGCACCCTCCCTGGTCAATGCTGACATCGACAATCACTGAGCCCGGCTGCATTGTCTTCACCATTTTTTCTGTCACAACAAACGGCGCTTTTGCGCCTGTCACAAGCACGGCTCCAACAACCAAGTCGGCATCCAAGACATGCTCGGCAATGCTTTCTGGAGTTGAAACGATAACATGGGCTTTCCTTCCAATAATATCCCTAAGGTGATCCATCCTTTCCTCGTGCCTTCCAAACAAAAATACATTTGCACCAATTCCATAGGCTGTTTTTGCGGCATGCCTGCCTACAACACCATCGCCGATGATAACGACTTTTCCATAGAAATGGTTCATAACCTCGCCGAGCATCATGCCCTTGCCGTTGTTGAATTTAGCCAGATAATACGCTCCAATCTGCACTGCCATGTTTCCAGCGACTGCGCTCATCGGCGCAAGCAAAGGCAGCCTATTATAGCTGTCTTCCACAGTTTCATAAGCTATTGATGTTGCCTTTGCCTTCAGCAGCACATCAGTCAAAGCTTTGGCAACGCCAGCCAGATGAAGATAGGTAAAAAGAATTTGATTTTCTTTTAGAAACTTATATTCGCTCTCCAACGGCTCTTTTACTTTTATAACAATGTCGCAATCCCATGCCTTGGCTGTATCAACAATATTGGCTCCTGATTTAGAATATTCTTCATCGCTGAATCCGCTTCCAGTTCCAGCGCTCTTCTCTACAAAAACAGAATGTCCTTCAGAAACTAGCTGCTTTGCGCCTTCAGGAGTCAAAGCAACCCTGTTTTCCTTGTCTTTGATTTCTTTTGGAACGCCTATTTTCATTTTATTTTATCCCGAATGTTTCATTCGTCATCTTTATTGACTTTTCGCCATCCTTAAACCCCATCATTGCCCTTATGCAGTCAACATTTTCCGGTATGACATCTGATTCCTGATGGACTGCCTGCATATACAACAGCTTGTTATAGGCATTTGAGATAACCCCTACCGCTTCCTGCCAGACGCATATTTCGGGCATGTCCCCTCTTAGCCTTCCCATATCCCTTGCAAATTCCATTATTTCCGCTGTTGAACGGAGATGCTCTGCATTTCTTACAACCCTTATTCTTGTTGAATTCCTAAACAGTTCAATTGCGTCCTTGGCATTTGCCTTTTTTTTCAAGTCAACTGTAACTGCGTGAAGATGCATCAATGTGGAAGGGACGCTTAAAGCAGTTGTGAAAATCTCGACATCATGCAGCACTGTCTGCACATCTGGCCCGTGATGGCTTGGCATCTCCAAAACCGGGACGATTGCGTTTATTGGCCCATGATGAATGTCCCATGGGTCAGCGCCCCTCCTTATCATTGTTGCATGCACACTCTCAATTCCATATTTTTTATTAACAGCATCCAAAGTCCTGCATAATCCTGTTGTGTTGCAGCTTACGATCCTTACATAATCCCTGTTTACAGCTTCATTGTAATTGCACTGGGCGACGAAAGATATCCCTATTGTCTCGTGCTTTTCCCCACCCTGGAAGATTGCCTTTACTTTTCTCGGCTCGTAAAGCATTTTGAGGTTTTCTTTCCCGATTTTTTTTGGAGTTGCATCGACAATGACATCAGCTTCTTCAAGAAGGCTCTTTATGTCCCCGTCTGGATTGATTCCATTTGCTTTCAAATCAGAATCTCCGTCTGTTGTGAATATCTTGTAGCCCTTCTGCTTTGCAACCTCTGTGTTGAAGCTGTAAGAATGCGCAGTAACCCCAACCAGCTTCATGTCCTTCTGCATGGCTACAGCATCAGCTACCCTCTTGCCTATTGTCCCATATCCGTTGACTGCAACTTTGATTGCCATTGCTACCACCAAATTTACTTTAAGAAAGCCGTTTTCGTATTCCAATCAAACCCAATATTCTCAATGGTTATCGAGTTATTTTGGAGTGAGTCCAAAAACTTAAATCTTTCGTTTTTCTCAAAGCAGCTTCTGTGCCACCATGAAATGCTGTCTGAGTTTACAGCTTCTATCACCCTGGCATAGGCATTATTTTCATAATGTATATACTCTACTACAAGCTTTCCATCATCTGCAATAGTGCATCTGGCAACAAACGGCTCTGCAGTCCTTTCCAATACAGGCGAATTAGCCTGTAAAGCGCCATAATAAACAGTTCCTGTTATATTAGCGTTTCCTAATACCATGAGCCTTTGGTTAGGCGATGTTGTAGCTATTCCCAAATTACCATCGCCTCCTATAGTCATTTTTGGCGTTGTGATATCTCCTCCTGCAAAGAAATCATAATCTGCATTTGAATCTGCAGTCCCTCCTCTTCTTGCTATCTGCCAGCCTCCTAATGAATTTGACCTTATTCTTGCAAGCATCGAAACGCCTACGCCATCAGCATCCACGTTGGAATTGTCAAGAATGAACATTCCATTGCTTGAATGATTAATAAGCATAGAGCCGACAATGCTTAAAGTGGCAGGCGGGACAGGTGTTCCAATGCCTAAATTCCCATTTACAAATGTTGCCATGATTGTAGGCCCGCTTCCATAAGCGACCTCAAGAGATGGTCTTGATGCATCAGATTCCCTGTGCCAGATTAAAGTGCCTTTTGTCTGCGAGCCGACAGTGTCGCTTATTATCTGGTGTTGATACGCGCTTTGGTAGGAAATTGACACTCCGGAGGCATAGGCCCTTAATCCTGGACCTGATGATGTCTTAACTTCAAGCTGCGAGCTTGGATTGATTATGCCTACGCCAACCCTGTTGTTTGCTGAGTCAACAAATAATGTGTTTGTGTTGACTAAGAGATTGTTAGAGACGTTTAAAGCTCCACTTTGCACCCTGACAGTTGCTGCATTTGCGGACAGGGCTAACGCTATGACAAGAATTAAGATTGAAAGAGTGACTGATTTGAAAGAGCATATTTGCCTGCTCTTATTTTTATTTTCAATACATATCTCATTTATTTCTCCCATTTTGTTTCACCTCATTGATTATGGATTACCATTCTGTGTTAAAGTACCCTTTAAAGTAATATAGCCAGTTGTATTTATCAGCCCGACTAGATTTCCATCACTTCCATAAATACCTAAATTATTAACACCGTTTGGGGATGTTAAAGTTCCTGCAAAGTTTTCTGCCAATGTCCCGTCAATATACATTGAGCCATTTTGTGCAATAACCATAAACACATTTCCATTCTCTTCCATTGCAAACAAGTCATTTGGCTGCTCTTGGTAATTGGAGTTTTGCTCAAGCATACCTTTTAAGACGATGTTGCCTGCATCGCCGAACCATGCTACATTCTGTCCAGATGAGTTTATGAAGTAGAATTTGGATTGATCGGGTAAACACGATTCATTTACTTGAATGCTTGCAAATTGAAAGTCACTTAAATTGCCATCAGATACCTCGACTAAAACTGTATAATTGCCTGAACTACTGCAATCTGTTTGCCAAAATCCAGAAGCATTTAATGGAGAGCTGTAATAAACAGTCAAAGTATTATTATCCACATCACTTGCCATTAATTGTCCAGATGAGTTTATATTAACTAAACTCCCCTCTATAACTGAAATGTTAGTAACACCACTTAGGGTTGGCTTGTTATTCACTCCGCCTATAGTTTCTAAAGTAGAATCTTCAGCGGCCAATAAGAAAATTTCCTCAGGCTCTTCAGTCATATTTTTGATTTCCCTCTTTATAAAACAATCGATATTTTTCAAGTCTAACTTATCAGTAACCTTCAAATCAATTACGCCTAAACCATAACCATATTCTTCGTCAAATCCTTTTTTGCCTAAATCAATAGCACTCTTTCTTAAAATTTCCCTTATATAACAATTTGTTAAATTAGGTTTATAAGATTTTATTAATGCGCCTACACCAACAATATGGGGGGTAGCAAAAGAAGTTCCACTTACATTTAAAAAATAATTATTATTCTGATTTGTTGTGTATATATTAACCCCAGGTGCAACAAGCTCAAGTTCGTTACCATAATTCGAGAATGATGCTCTGCTGTTATTATTATCAACAGCACCAACAGCTATAACTTGTGGGTAATGTGCCGGGTAAAGAATTTTATTTTCTCCATCATTGCCAGAAGAGGCTATGAGTAAAATATTATTTTCGTATGCCTTGAATAAAACTTCTTCTAAGATTTTACTATAACTGCTTAAACCCCAACTCATAGAAATAATGTCCATTTTATTATCAATAGCCCATCCTACCGCCTCGATTGCATTGTATAAGTTTCCTTCACTATTTTCGAATATTTTTATTGCATAAATTTCAGCATCTGGAGAAACTCCAATAATACCTTTATTATTTAACAAAGAAGAAATAATCCCAGCCACAGCAGTACCATGACCATTATTATCACTATAATTTTCAGAAATAAATGAGACGCCTCCAGCAATGTTTAAGTCATCATGCTGGCTTATTCCAGAATCAATAATTGCTATTTTTACTCCATTCCCATTAGTCTTTTTCCAAACATTCGGAGCATTGGTCAAGTTTATGTTGAATGGAATTAAATCAGAATTTAATTTTATTTTTTCATTATACTCTATGTAATCAATGTCATTTCTAGTCAATAGAGATCTAATATCACTTACCTGTCCTTTTGCAAGTATTATTGTTTTGTTTTTAATTTCTTTTCTTTTTTCAATATTTGGCAAGTTTTTAACATTATCCTTAAATTTAATTATAAACTCTTCTTCAGCCTCGTCATTTAATTTAGTTAAAACATCAAATGTTTTTCTGTTTATTTTGTTTTGATTGATTTTTGGAATTTTTTCTAATCTTTCCTCAAAAGTTTCTCTATAAGTTTTATTAGTAAACAAACCTTGTTTGCCCCCATATTTGCTTTTCGCATTTGGTCCTAAATGGCTGGCATGCTTTACGACTATTTCGGCAACCCTGTCCCCATCAATGTCACCAATAGCAGGATTTGCTATCAAATAGCTGTTAAAGCTGTAGTTCCATTCATTAATTTTGTTTTGATCTATTACATAAAGTTTCCCGTCATATGCCCCTACTAAAATTTCAAGAATACCATCATTGTCTATATCAACTATTGCAGGGCTGCTTTGTATTTTAGCACCAGCTACAAATTTCGGATTCCAATCCATGGCTCCAGTTACACCATCAAAAACATATACACTACCATTATTGAAGCTTGTATTCCTTTTATTTGAAAAATCTGGCGTTAATGCAGTAGCAACTACTATCTCTAGATTGGCGTCGTTATCTAAGTTAGCAATAGCAGGAACAGCCATTACGTGATAATCAACAGTCGCATTCCAAACCATATTACAGTTATTGTCAAGCGCATTAATTCCGCTGTAACATGTGCCAGAACTACATATTTCCCCACTAACTGTATTTTTAGACGTTCCTATAATAAGTTCATAATCATTATCGTTGTCCAGATCAGCAACAACTGGAGCAGGATATATATTAGCCATATGGTTTCTGCATAACTCAACTCCATTAGTTCCATTGTATACATAAACTCCATCTCCTGCTGTTATGATAACTTCAGGGAATCCATCACCATTCAAATCAGCAATTGCTGGGCTTTCCTCAAAACCCTGCACAGCAGTTGTTGAAGAATTCCACAACAAGCTGCCATTAGCTCTTAAAGCCACAGTACGACCATTAAAAGTGCCATCTACTCCTATTTCTCCAAAAACTATTTCCTTACTCCCATTATTGTTAATATCAGCAATAGTAGCTGTATGAGGACTATCCGCACGTTTATGAGTACTTATTCTATACTTCCAGTTTAATGATCCATTTTTAGAGTTAATACTATAAAGGAATTTATCGAGACTTCCTACAATAACCTCTTTGATTCCATCACCATCAGCATCATCTACACTTGGCGCATGGCTTGCATTCACGTCATTAAAAGTCCATAGAACCGTATTAGTATCGCCGTCCAAAGCATAAACTCTGCCATCGGTAAAGTCTGAGTTGGAAGTAGAAACAATAATCTCCTGTCCATCACTTAGATTGTTGTCTATTTCTGCAATTGCTGTTTCATCCCAAAAGTCAGTTGATGGTGCTGATGAAAAATTCCAAATCTGTTTATTGTTTGATGTTATATCTCCTTTTAATAAAGTATATCCTGTATTTTTTATATCGTGATGATTGTGTTTCCAGTCAACCTGAACTGCATCCCAGAAAAGTCTGTACAAACCAGCGACTGATTTCATAGAGTGAGGAATCATAGCGTTGGTTTCTTTCTCAACATCTGGACCTGTATCACCAACATCATCGTCTGTTAAATCTGCTGAGTTGTTGATTATAGTAACTCCGTCACCCTGCCATAATGAAGTTGAAAATGGTTTTGTTATTCCACTTAAATTAACGTATGTCGTATTGCCATCTGCATCCTCAGAAGCGAAATACTGTGTTTTTTGTGCTACATACCAAAACAATCTGAACAGTTCTATATTCTGCCTATCCAGTGGTCTTGTAGGTTCAACTTCTCTCCAATTGAAGTTTTGCATATTTGGAAGATTTTCAGAATTGTATTGTTTTCCTGCAAAGTTTTCACCACTCCAATTGAATCTGTTTTGGAAAAGTGTAAAATTTCTGCCTGTATATTCTTCAAGAACGGAATCATCAGTTGGAGGATGTGCATCATTATGCATATGGGGTATAGATGTAGCATCTTCTAGTAAGTGAGCCACTCTTCCTAACCAGTAATAAGATTCATTAATATCTCCCCGTAAATATGCCGGAATCATATTATTTACCCAAAATTCTTGGGCTCTTCTATAAGAACTTCCAGTAATTCCTAGACCGTCATCATAGTCACCGTCATCAGGGTTATCTACTTGCCAAAAATGATTTGAATTAAGAACTATGTTAACACCAAAAGCTAGATCTTCTTCACCGGAACCAGTAATTATGTCATCACCAACGTCAAAATTTGCAGTAAATGGTGCATCGAGTTCCTCATTAATTGGATTTGTCAAGTGATTTACAATTTCATTGGGCCTTAACTTCCAAACAAGTTTTTGATAAAAGGAACAAATGTGAATAATAAAACCCAAAATGTAGGCACTAGTGAAAATAAAATAAATCCAATAATATTTCCACATCCTACATCGCCACCAAAAGTTGGGCAAACTAATTTTCCTCTCATAATTGAAGGTATAATTGTAAATGCAAATCCTAAAAGAAAAGAGATTACCACTGCAGCAAATCCACTAATCCACATAGACTTTTTGATGATACTCTTTTTTACCCACCATTTTTTAAAATTCATTTATAACACCTCTAATAATTTCTTTTGCTTTTACATAAGAACTTCCCTATCCTTAGATAGAATATCCAAACCATCATTATAAAATCCGACTTGTGGATTATCTGGTTGCCAAAAATGTCTAAAAAATCTTAACTGAAGAAAAGGTCTATCTTCTTCTCGAGAACCATCTATAATGTCATCACCTACATTAAAATCATTATCATTTGTGTCTCTGTTAATTGGGTTTCTCAGATAAGTTTTAATTTCGTAGGGTATTAATAGCCAAACTTTTTGGGATTCATTTGTAATGTGTTGATGGGTAGTATTTTCTGGTATGGGATCTATCTCGTAACTAATAACAGATATAGATAAGACTATCATAAAATACAAAGAAATTGATATTAATTTTAATTTCATTTTTTTCTAATTAATTTATATAATAAACCTAAAATTGCACCAATTATGGCATAAAAAATTGGATTATAAATCCACCCATAAAAGAGGAAAAAGAACCCACACGATTCAGTACCACCGATATTAAATAAATTACAAATTTGCTTATCAGGTATTTCAAAAAATTTAAAAACAATTTCTGGAAGATAGATACCAAATATAGCAAAAAAAGGTACTTTCAACAAACCTATTATTATTCCTATGAATATTCCTTTCTTCCAATAACTTAAATTCTTCCACCACCCTTCAAAACTCATTTTTAATCACCTAACCTAAACTATCCAATATTATCATTTTGTCGCATTAATCATCATTTCCACTTCCAAAGTAATCTGCTGCTGTGTAGCATTAGTAAGCTGCAGAATATACAAGCTAGGAGTTAAGTTAAAAGTAGTAGCAATATGACTCTCTCCAGAGCCTATATAGTTGAATGCCCAGACTTTGCTTCCTTTTTTTGCAACCCAGTCAAATAAACCTGAAAACTGCGAATTGTTATTACTTCTGGCAGAAATCATCTGATTGGTATAATTGGTATAGTTGCTAAGCAAAGCGTTCTGTACACCAGTACCTATTGCTGCTGGCGTTGGCTCAGATAGAACATACGTTATATTTAATCTTGGCCATCTTATTGAATTCGCATTTTCTTTTGAAGCAAAGTTATTTTGTGCATTAGGGGATTGCTCTCTTGCTCTTACAATCATTGAAACGTAATTTCTGCTTTGATCGCTGTAGGCTCTTCTTACCATTCTTGTGATATTCCACCTAAACCAGGTGTTTAAGGCATTTACTGTTGTTGATTCTGTTGTTACATTGCATTTAGAAGTATCATTTAAGTTTGTCCCGCAAGGCTGATTATTCCGTGTTATTGTCACATCATCCCATGTTGAGTTTACTTCACTCACATTTATGTCAAAAGCTCCTTCAAAGCTATCTAAGAAAAGATAGAGGTATGCTTCTTCAATTACAACACCAGAAGGTATCTTGCTTTTATTAAACATTAAGTATGACCATACTTGGCTTGTAGGATGGACAGTTAGCGCCCCATTTCCGTAAGGAGTAGATGGGTCCCCTTGTAATACTCTTGCATCTTCTAAATTTTCATTATCTGCAGCTTGGAGAGTGATATTATCTGCAAGAACTAGTGGTAAATTTAGCAGAAATAATACTAAAAGGCAGAAATTTGTTTTTTTCGTAATTAATTCACCCCACTTTTTAATACTGAAATCCTTAACTAATGTTTATACCTTTTCTTTTTCTCGTCGGAAAATCTCATAAATTTTTATCTGATTAAACCGTCATAAACCCTCATCGCCTCTTCTACACCTTTCCCATCCAGCGTTATTGCCGAGATTGCATTTGCAAACCTGACTGCCTCATTCAATGGCTTTTGGTGTATGTTTCTTCCTGTTGCATTGCCCCTGCAGCCGCTTATATTTATCTGGTCCCATGTTTCCTGCAGGAAGTCCTTTACGGCTCTTGAGCTTCCGCCGGCTGTTATAACCCCTGTTCTTTTTCCTGCAGCAAGCACTGCTTCCCTAAATGCCTCTGCTGCCTTGCCATCCTTTGGCTTCGGATAATTGACCTTGACAAAATCAGCTCCCAAACATGCGCCCATTCCCGCTGCTCCTGCAACAAGATGCGGGTCTTTTTCATCAGTAACTGCTTTTCCCCTCGGATACATCCAAAAGACGGCAAGCAAGCCATTTTGATGGGCATGGAAAGCGATCTGTGCAGCATCCCTCATCATTTCTCCTTCAAATTCGCTTCCAGCATAAACAGTAAAGCCAAGCCCGAGTATGCTCAAGCCAGAATCTTTTTTGAATTTTAATACATCATTAATTGTAATCAAGCAAGGGCTTATAGGATCTTTTTGGGCTGTCTTGACCAAATGCGATTTTGAATTCAGCTTTACCAGATATGGTACATTTTTGTAGGTTGATCCATATTTCGCAATCAGCCCAAGCTGGGTTGCAAAAATGCCAATCTTCGCCTCGCTGGCAATCTTGAACAGGTGCTCCGGATCTGCATCGTCTAGCGGTATATCAACTTGTGAATCTTTGACCTTAATCTTGCCGTAGAAATCATCATTTAAATGCTCAATCTTCTGGTCGCCTGCAAAAAGCATGAGCCTTCCTGTATTATGTGTTATCCTCAGATAATTCTTAATATACTCTTCCTGCATGCTCTTTGGAACATCAGCAGGCACTAAAACATCCTTTTCCGTCAAATGCTCATGATGGCTCATTCAAATCACCGTTTGTTAGATTTTTTTAACAATTATTTAATCCGCTATCAGTTATTAAGCCCAACAACAATTATGGTAGGCAAAGACGGCTTTTGTTGGACAAAAGCCTACTCACAAAGGAAAAATCAGAACTTCGTAACTGATTTTTCCTCTGCATTCGCTTTGCCGCCATTGTTGTTGGGCTTCCAGATTATTGTGATTTAGTCGTTGGACGAAAACTGAGTGCAGAACTTTTTTCCGTTACGAAGTTCGGAAAAAAGTTTTGCGAATAGCCTTTTCACCGAGAAAAGGCGTGTTTGAGTCCATTTTTATTTTATTTGCTAATTAATCTACTTCAAAACATCTAATATTTAGGCATATGCTCGAATTTATGATGGGCCTCTATGAACCTTACAGTCTTTGTTTTTGCCCGCATCACGATTGAATGGGTCACTGCCCCGTGGCTTAAAAATCTGACGCCCCTTAAAATCGTACCATCGGTGACCCCTGTTGCTGCGAACATTGACTCATCGCTTTTTACAAGGTCATTCATATGGAATTTTTTGTCAAGGTACGTTATTCCCATTTTCTTTGCCCTTGATTTTTCCTCTTCATTCCTGTATTTCAGCCTGCCCTGGATTTCTCCTCCAAGGCACTTGAGCGCGACAGCGGCAATAACCCCCTCAGGGGCCCCTCCAGATCCAAACAGGATATCAATCCCTGATTCGTCAATTGCAGGCGCAAGCGCCCCAGCAATGTCGCCATCCCTTATCAGCCTTATCCTGCATCCGCATTTTCTGACCTTTTCAACCAATTCCCTGTGCCTGTCCCTGTCAAGTATTATTGCTGTAACCTCTTCCAAATCCTTGTCAAGCTTCTTGGCAACAGCATGAAGATTGTCTTCAACAGAAGCATCAAGGTCGATTACGCCAACACATTTTGGGCCTACGGCAATCTTGTCCATGTAGGTATCAGGAGCATTAAGCAATCCTCCGTGGGGGGCTGCAGCGAAAACAGACATTGCATTTGGGTCGCCTCTTGCCGTGATTGTAGTTCCTTCAAGCGGGTCAATGGCAATATCAAGCTTCATTCCCTTTCCGGAGCCGACTTTTTCGCCGATATACAGCATGGGGGCCTCGTCACGTTCCCCTTCGCCAATGACAATCTGGCCGTCCATGTCTATGGCGCTGAACGCCTTTCGCATTGCTTCAACAGCGGCGTGGTCTGCCTGTTTTTCATTGCCCTTGCCGACCCAGAAAGCAGAGCTTATAGCGGCAGCCTCTGTTGCCCTGACAAAATCGAGTGCTAAATTCCTATCCATTAAAACCCTTGGACCAAGGAAGCAAAGCTTATATTTAAGCTTTTGCTCATATCATCATATATCATCATACAAAAAACAAAAGGTTTATAAATAATTAATGCTTGTCAGCCTTTGGGGGAAAATGAAAGAGCGGGTCACTATAACTCTTGACAAAAATCTTATTGAGCAGATAGACAAGAGAATAGACGGTGTTGACATCAGGAATAGGTCGCAGGAAATTGAAAATATCCTTTCTGAATCACTTGGCGCAAATATTCCGGGCAAGGCAGTTCTTCTGGTTGGAGGCAGAGGGACAAGGCTAATGCCATTGACTGACAAGATTCCAAAAGCGCTTATAGAAGTGCAGAACAGGCCAATCACAGAGCACCTATTTGACCTGCTAAAAAGATATGGGATAAGGGACACAATCCTTTCTGTAGGCTATCTGAAGGAAAAGATAAAGGAGCATTTTGGAGATGGAAGCGGGCATGGCATGAATGTAGAGTATGTGGAAGAAGATGAGCCGCTGGGAACAGCAGGCCCATTAAGGCTGGCTAAAAAATACATCACCGACAGCTTCATAGTCTCAAACGGAGACGAGCTTAAAGATATAAATATACCAAGAATGTACCGCCTGCACAAAAGAAAGGGGGCCCTGGCTACAATAGCTTTGACAACTGTTGATGACCCGACGCAATATGGCGTAGCAAGGCTGGACGGCTCAAGGATAATAGAGTTTGTCGAAAAGCCAAGCAACCCGCCATCCAACCTGATTAATGCAGGGTTTTACATCCTGGAGCCTGAAGTGATTGATATGATTCCTGAAGGCTTTTCAATGCTTGAAAAGGATGTCTTTCCAAAGCTTGCGAAAATGGGAAAATTAAGGGGCTTTCCTTTTGCGGGCCAGTGGTTTGATGTCGGCAACATGGAAAGATACAAGATTGCTGAGAAGAACTGGAAAGGTGTCATTGGTGGCGGGGAGGAATAGCGCATACTAAATTAAAAACAAGACAGAAACCAAACGATTTTGAGTTACTTCTTCCTTTTATCTTCCAAGCGTCAATTTGCCATCATCAGCCATTAATTTCAACTGTCCGATTTTTGCGGACAACTGAAATTAGTGAACTGAAATTAGTGCATTGTCTTCCATTCATAGTCTCGCAATCTTTCCAGCATCAGTTATTTCCATATTTTCTGTTATGTAGCCTTCTTTCTTTAATTCGTTTAAATGGGCATAAATCATGGCTTTTGATTTCTTTGTTTTCCCAATAATATTAGCAACCTTTTTATTTCCAGAAGCAATCTCTTTAAGAATCAATGTTTTGGTTGGAGAAAGCTTAAAATCCAGCAAAGGCATGGGCAATGCTTTGTTGGTTTCTTCAATAAAATAATAAACGCCCTTTATCTTATCTTTTTTGATAAAGCCAGCAAATAAAACTCCAAGAGACTGGGTTTTTCTGCCTTCTGAAATATGCAAGATAACTTCATTTTCGGATTTATGCTCTTTGTCTATCGCTTTGCAGGCGTCATTTACAATCTTAGGAATTTCATAAATTGAAGTATCAAAAATTTTAAACTGGATTGTCTTATACCTGCTTTTCAAATCTTTTATGGATTTCCTTGAAGTGGACTTTTTTTCATCTTTGGGCTTGGAAGTGATAATCACAACTTTGTCTGGAGAGAACTTTATAATGGCCGCATTTGTTGCATTGCCTTCATAGATTGTTGAGATTAGGGTTAAGGGCATTTTAGTCTAATAATTTGTTAAGTTTTATTTCTAATTCTTTTCTATCAGGAAGATAAAGCTTGTATTTTGAAATAAAGAGTTTATTTGAAATACTGCCTAAAGCGTATTCAATTATAAAATGGTCTTTTTCAGCCCCCAATATTATTCCAATTGGCTCGTTGTCGTTTTCGCTATTCTCCTCTTTTTTGAAATAATTAAGATAAAGATTCATCTGTCCGATATCTTGATGGTTTATTTTTCCAACTTTTAGGTCTATCAGAACAAAGCATTTGAGTATTCTATGGTAAAATACTAAATCTATATAAAAATGCTGATTTCCTAATGTAATTCTAAATTGTCTTGCGACAAAAGTAAACCCCTTTCCTAACTCTAACAAAAACATCTGAAGATTGCTTATTATCTTTTGTTCTAATTCCTTTTCCGTGTATCTATAATTTTTAGGAATGTTAAGAAATTCCAGAACATAGGGGTCTTTAACTATATCTTCAGCCTTTTCTATAATATGTCCCTTTTTTGATAATTCAAGAACTCCTTGTTTGTCCTTGCTTAATGCAATTCTATAAAATAATGCTGAATTTATTTGTCTGCTAAGCTCACGGACAGACCACCTTTCCTTAATGCACTGTTTTTCATAAAATGAACGCTCAAGAGTGTCTTCCATTCCCAAAAGTTCAATATAGTGGCTCCAGCTTAATTCGGCAGACACTGTCTGCCAATTTGGATAATTAATATAAAAGCGCCTCATATCAAGGACGTTTCTCCTGCTAAAGCCTTTCCCATACTTTTGTTTTAGGTCTCTAGAAAGAGTATCCAACAATGCTGAGCCATATTCTGCTTTTTCTTTTCCTTCTTGCTCGAATTCAACTATCTGTCTGCCAATTTCCCAATATGTCTTTGTTAGTATTTGGTTAATCGCATTATAAGCTTGTCTTCTGCCATGTTCTAAAATAGTTCCGATATTCCTTATAAGATTGTTGTATCCTTTGCTTATTGGTTTTTGGCTCTTAAGTTTCATTTTTGGGTTGGTGTTGGATTGCCTTCATAGATTGTGGAGATTAGGGTTTTTAGTATCTTGAACTATAAAATCAAACAGCTTATGGCTTTTTTTCTTTCAAAATGATAAGATATTCTTCCCTCATTTGTAGGTGATGGGTCTAGAGTCCTTGATTTATCGCCTATTTTTTCAAAAACAATCCAATGCCAATTTGGAGAATCATCATTTACATTTACAGAAACTATCGCCTTAAAATTTCCCTTTCTTAATTTTAAGTAATCCCAGTCTGTGAATCCTACAAATCTCAGTTTTCTATATTTTTTCTTGCTAAATCTTTTTATACTTTCTATTATCTTTGGATTTCGTGTATGGAAATTATTTTTTTTGTCTTTATTAAACAGAGAAGCTTTTACTTTATTATATTTATTATGTGGTTGTCCAGTGACCATCATAATACACGCAATACCGCACTGTGAACCTTGTTTCTGTGGAATTAACTTAATGGCTTTCATTAATATATGGGATTAACTTAAATATTTAAACCTTTCTCTTTCTTATAGAATAGTCCATAAAAAATATGGAAAAGTTTATATATTAGCCATACTTATAGATTGATAGAGTGATTAAAAATGGCTCAAAAGTTTTCCCTCAAGCTGCTGGTTATATTAGCTTTAAATCCCGAAGGCTTGACTTACAAGCAAATATCGGCAAAAACGGGCTTTCACATAAACACAGTATCGCGCTATATAGGCACTTTTGACAGCAAAGGCTTAATTGACATAAAACAGCAAAAATCAAGCAACATAAGGGGCAAGAAATGGGTTAATATAGTGAAAATGAGGAAAGACTTACTTGAAGTGAAAAGCGTAACAGAGTTTTTTCAAAAGATAGCCAAACAAACCCAATTAAAAGATTGGTTAAGTGATGAAATTGTCAATTAAGCAACTCAAGATTAAGGCTATTTTAAATAACGCAAAATGGTGAAAATTGTTATGAAAGATAAAATTAACAGGTACAGGCGCCATATTCGCAAGTATAAAAAGAGAGTGAACCCAAAAATAGCTAAAGACATCGCAAACATTATGAAACCTTACTGGACGTTAATAAACAAATCGTCAGATTATTACAAATTACAAGCGCTTTCCATCGATGTAACTAGAATAAATATCAAGGTTAAAGAAGATGTTGAACGGCTCCTATTTTTTTGTCAAAAAGCAGTACAATTCAAAATAGAAGAAAAGATTAATAGCATTGAAGAAAAAGACAAGACAAAAGATTTCAATATCACAAATATTAAAGATTTTCTTGATAAGCATAACCTAAGCAGAAATTATTACCATATATTATTCAACGCAATTTATGGAAAAATGATGATAAATCTTGGATTAGAAGATTTTAAGCTGATAACAAATAATGCAAAGAAAGCAAAATTTTATTCTACAGAAATAGGCAACTTTGGAAGCGATGACATTGATAAATTGATGAAGGCAAAGCTCAAAGGAATGAAAAATGCAATACTATTACTGACTGGAAATCCAGAAACAACGCTTGACGAGCTTGACTACGTTTGGCAATATGCATTAAAATATCTCCAAAAAGATGGAAAAACAACCTTTGCCTACAAGATTGATGATGTTAATAAGCTGCAGTTGAATTTAATGGCCGTAAAATGAAAAAGTTAGAATTAATTAGGAAAATTGTTGAAAGTGCTGAAAAAAAGTTTATTCCTGCAGAGGACAGGTTAATTATTGAGGATGGTAAAGAACTTGTCATGGTTGACCCTCCAAAAAATTTCAAGTATTCCAAAAAAGAAGTGGATAGAATCAACGATAATTTTGTTGTTTTAGGCTTAGCCATTGAAAAAATAGGCTTGATTGTTAGAAATGAGAAGGAAATTTGGGCAAAATGCCCCTATTGCGGACTAAAATATACGAAGGTTATTGGTAAGAGAAGTAAACGGAAATTATTTTGGTGCCAGTCATGTTCAAAAAAAAAGTGGTGAAAGAACAGTTTATCATGAAAGTTAGATTTTGTTGGATTTTTCAGACTATTATCAAATAAAAAATACCGGAATTGGTAAAATCATTGACATTTTGGATGATAGATATATAATATTTCCTATGTTGAAAAGAAAATAAATTCATAATGTAAATTAGATTTAAAGATGCCAGAAAAACAGAACGGAACTCCCCCCTACGACTAACGAACGAAACGACTAAAACGAAATGTCTAAAAACCTAAAAACCAAAACTTTTATATATCCAATACGCATTCAAGTGATATTCAGGTGATATTTATGGAATTCAAGAAAGTGAATATAACATTGCCGGTGCAGCTTTATGAGCAATCCAAGGATTTGGTAGAGAAAGGGCTCTATTCTAATTTCTCTGATTTGGTCAGAAGCGGCTTAAGAAAAAAGATAAGGGAAGAGCAGGAAAGCCCTAAGAAGCCAAGAGAATGGAAAGAAATAGTCGAATCTATAAGGTCAAAATTGAAAAATACGGAGCTGGCAAAATTATCTAAAGATGGAGTAATCAGGAGATTAAGGCACAGCAGAGATAAGATATATGACGAGGAGTATGGCCAAAAATATAGTAGTTCTTGATAGCAATGAGTTTATATTTGGGTTGACTGGCACCGAGCATTATCCAAAGTTGCTTATTGATAGTTTAGAATCAGCAAAGCTCAGCAATGATTTTAGGATACACAGCCAAATACTCAAAGAAGTTCTTGACAATATTCCGCAGCATCTTCACGGGGACATTTTTGAACTGTTTAATTCAGAAACAATAGCTTTTGACGAAGAACCAGTCAGCAAAGATTTATGGAATAAATACAAAGAGATGAATCTAAAAAAGGGAGACATCATAATTGCTGCTTATGCAGAAATGATTGATACAGATATCTTGGTTTCAGAAAACAGGCATTTCCTGAAGGAATTGAAGAAAGCTAATTTTGAAATAATGAATGCAGAGCAATTTCTTAAAGAGATTTTAAAACAAACATTTAAATAAATCATAACCAATAATAAGCTAATGTTATCAGAAATCTTCAAGGCCTATGATGTAAGGGGAATTTACGGGGAAACCCTGACTGAGGATATTTGCTATAAAATCGGAAGGGCATTTGCTTATTTTCTAAAGTGCAAAGACGTGGTTGTGGGGACGCAAATGCAATATTCATTGGCGAGGTCTGCACGGATGCTGTTTATTTTGCTTCAGGATTTCTAAAAAAGCCTGCTGTGATGTTCACTGCATCGCATAATCCAAAGCAGTGGAACGGGATAAAATTCTGCAAAAGCGACGCCGTGCCCATGAATGAAGACACTGGCTTGAAGCAGATAAAGGCAATAATTGAAATTGATGAATATAAAAAAACTGCAATAAGAAGAAAAGGTACAATAACAAAAAAGGACATTCTGCAGGGTTACGTTAAGCATGTTAAAAAATTTATTGATGCCAAAAAACTCAAAAAATTAAAAATTGCAGTTGATGCAGGCAATGGAATGGCAGGCAAAATAGTTCCATTAGTTTACAAAAATACGCCAGCAACAATCACTCCCCTTTATTTCAAATTGGACGGGAATTTCCCAAATCATCCTGCTGACCCTTCAAAATATGAAAATCTTGTTGAATTGCAAAAAGCCGTAAAAAACCGAAAATGCGACTTCGGAATGGCGTTTGACGGCGATGCTGACAGGATCTTCTTCATAGATGAAAAAGGGGATGTGATAAATGCATCATTGATTTCCGCATTAATAATAAAAAATCTTCTCTTAAAAAATAAAAGCCAAAAAGTAATCTACAACCTTGTCTGCAGCAAAATCGTGCCTGAAACTGTAAGCAAATACGGCGGAAAGGCAATAATGGAAAGAGTCGGCCATTCATTCATAAAGGACACAATGCGGAATACAAAGGCGCTTTTTGCCTGCGAGCATTCCGCGCATTATTATTACAGGGATAATTACAGGGCTGATTCAGGCATTATCACCAGCCTGCTTGTTTCCGAGATTGTTTCAAAAGGGAAAAAGACGCTGTCAGAGCTGCTTGAAGAGTTTAAAGTTTATCACAAGATTGAGGAGACAAATGCAGAAGTCAGTGACAAAGAGGCAAAGATGGACGAGATTGAATCAATCTACAGGAAGCAGAGCCCAAAAAAAATCTTCAGGCTTGACGGCATTACGATAGAGTTTGATACCTGGTGGTTCAACGTCAGGTCTAGCAACACAGAGCCTCTGCTGAGGCTAAACCTTGAGGCTGACACTGAAGAGCTGATGGAAAGCAAGAAGGAAGAAGTGCTGGGGATAATGAGGGCTGATTAGTAAAACGGATAATGTATATGGTTATTGAGAAAGATGATTGAAATCTACAAAAGTTTCGCCACCCTTCTTTTTATGTCAAAAACCACCCGTCAGAGACGGGTGGCTTGATGGGCTGAAAGCCTTGTAAGCCATCCCGTCCACATACGATGGTTTTTGAGCAGTGACATGCGAGTGAGCTCGTTGCGAACTCGCTCACATGTCGGACGAAAATATACCATAATGTGCAACAACATTGGACTTACGTCCATCAGTTAAAAACTGATGGTATATTTTCGACATATTAATCATCTTATTGGCAATAAGTTTTGTTATGGGATTCTTTAGGTACCGTTATTATATGTAATTATCATATTTCTTTATATTCCTTCTCTACTTTTTAGCTGTTTTTGTGCCTAATGCCTTCCCAAGCAGATTGTCTCCGCTTGCAAGCACTCCAGCCCCCACTAGGACAATGAAGATAGTCCAACCGCTTGTATCTCCTATGAGATTGAGTCCCATATCCCTCAGAAGAAATAGTATGCCCAAAATAAGTATAACAATTCCAGTAAGCCTGTATGCAACTCTTCTTTCCAAAATAATCACCTCTTTAGTTCTTACTTTTTAAAGCTGTATTTAAATCTTTTGATTTTAGGATTTTAATTTCGCAACCTTTATATACTATCATCCTATCCTGCTCAATAACAGAGAGAAGAACATGGAGTTACTAATTTTCTTCTCATAACAAATGAGATGGTTAAGACGAAATTAAAGCCTATTTTGCCAAGCTTGAGGGAAAAGAAGCGGTATATTGCTTTTGAAGTGATATCAAAGAAAAGAATACAAGATGCCCTAGCCGTGTCAAATGCAATATGGCAAGCCTCATTGGAATTTCTTGGCCAGGTTGGGACAGCAAAAGCAGGTCTTATGGTTTTAAACAATAAATGGAACCCTGAAACACAAAGAGGGATTATCAAGGTAAGCAATAAGCATCTTGACGCAGTAAAAGCTTCTTTCATATTTGCGAGCAGAATACAGGGGCAAGAAGCCATAATAAGAAGCTTAGGCGTTTCAGGCATGCTCAACAAGCTCGAAAGCAGGCTAAATATTCCTAATAACGAGGTGTAAAAAAATGCAACAGCCAATGCCACATCAATTAATGGGATACGACAGGGCGATTACAATGTTCAGCCCTGACGGAAGATTGCTGCAGGTTGAATATGCAAAGAAGACAGTTAGGCAGGGCTCCACAGCTATAGGGATAATATGCTCTGACGGGATATTGCTGATAGCGGACAAAAGAGTTGTGGATTCGTTAGTGGTGCCTGAATCTGTTGAAAAAATATGGCAGATTGATGAGCATATAGGAGCCACGGCTTCCGGAATTTTAAGCGATGCAAGGGTCCTTATTGACAGGGCGCAATTAAAAGCGCAGCAAAACAGGGTCACTTATGATTCGGAGATTGATACGCTTACAGTTGTAAAGGACATGTGCGATTTGATGCAGATATGCACCCAAAGCGGCGGATTAAGGCCATTTGGGGTTTCTGTGCTTGTTGCCGGCATAGACGACCATTCTCCGGCGCTGTACGAGACCGATCCAATAGGGATATACTTTCAGTATAAGGCAACAGCGATTGGCGAGGGTGAAATTGAGGTCGAGGAGATTTTGCATAGTGAATACAAGCCTGAAATGTCCATTGAAGATGGGCTGAAGCTGTCGCTAAAGGCGCTGAAAAAAGTGCTGGGTGAAAATTTCAATTCTGAGCGAATTGATGCAGCATATATAACCATAGCAGACAAGAAATTCAAGAGAGTGTCCAGGCAAAGAATAGAAAAAGTGGCATCAGAGCTCAAGGATGAAAAAAAATTAAGGAAATAATTAGTCAAGATGGTTTCGGTTGACCAGGCAATAATTGCAAGGCTTAGGAAGGATGGCCATAATTTTGAAATCCTGGTTGACTGCAGCAGCGCCCTTGCCTTAAGGGATGGCAAAAATGTCGATCTGCATGACGTTCTTGCAGCCATGCAGGTATTTTCGGACGCCAAAAAGGGGCTTGCTGCCTCTGAGCATGCGATGAATCAGATTTTTGGCACAAGCGAGATTGATACAGTTGCCAAGTCAATTATAAAAAAGGGCGAAATCCAGCTAACCCAAGAGTACAGGGAAAGCCTGAGGGAGGAAAAAAGGAAGCAAATCATTGCATCAATCCACATAAATGGAGTTGATCCGAAGACTCATCTTCCTCACCCTCCGCAAAGGATTGAGAATGCTTTTGCTGAAGCCAAGTTTCATGTTGACGAGTTCAGGCCTGTGCATGAGCAGGTACAGGAAGCCCTCAAGGCTCTAAGGCCAATACTTCCAATCAAGTTTGAAATAAAGGAAATTGCGCTGAAGCTTCCGCCAGAATATGCCCCCAAGTGCTATTCCGCCATAAAATCATTCGCAACAATCCTGCGGGAGGAATGGCAAACCAATGGCTTTTGGATTGGGGTTGTCGAGCTGCCAGGCGGCCTTGAAAATGACCTTTACGATAAATTGAACAAGATATGCCACGGGCTTGTGGAATCTAAGGTGCTGAAGACAAAGTGAAAATAACAACAAATAACTAGAAAGGTGAAAATCAAAAATGTCAAAAATAATTGTAAGCGATAAGAGCATTGCAGTTCCTGGGGAAACTTTAGCAACCGGAATGGACATACTTCCGGGCGCAGGAACATACAGGGAGGGGGAAAAGATAGTTGCGAACAGGCTTGGGTTAGCCATGGTCGACGGCAGAACTATAAAGCTGCTTCCTTTGGCAGGAAGGTACATTCCAAAGACAGGCGACACCATAATATGCAAAGTCATTGATGTCAGCTTCAGCGGATGGCGCCTTGACACAAATTCAGCATACTCAGCAATGATGTCAATGAAAGACGCGACTTCAGAGTTCATACAAAGGGGCGCAAACCTCACGCAGTATTATGATCTTGGCGACTATGTTGTCTGCAAAATCGTCAATGTGACAAGCCAGAAGCTGATTGACGTGTCAATGAAAGGGCCAGGATTAAGGAAGCTTAAAGGCGGAAGAACAATAGAGGTCGACCCAAACAAGGTTCCAAGAATTATTGGAAAGCAGGGCTCAATGGTAACAATGATAAAGGACGCCACAAGATGCAGCATTACAGTAGGCCAAAATGGCTTGGTCTGGATTTTAGGGGATCCAATGAGCGAGCTTTTGGCTATTGAAGCAATAAAGAAGATAGAGAAGGAAAGCCATCTTAGCGGATTGACAGACAAAATAAAGGAGTTTTTGGAGAAGAGCATCAAGCACTAGATTTTATTTTAATTTTTATGAATTTAAAAATAAAATAAATAAAAAATCAAAATTAAGAATTATCCAGGAGTGAAAAATATGACTTACAAGCAAAGGATCGATAACAGGGGCTTTGACGAGACAAGGCCGATTGAAGCCAAAGTAGGGGTTATTGCAAGAGCAGATGGCTCTGCAGTGTTCAAGATTGGAAACACATGGGCATACGCAGCAGTATACGGCCCGAGAAATTTGCACCCAAAGTTCTTGCAGGATCCGCAAAAGGGAATCTTAAGGTGCAATTACAATATGATGCCTTTTTCAAGCTCTGGCGAAAGGGTAAGGCCCGGAGGCTCAAGAAGGTCAAAGGAGATTTCATTGGTTACAGAAAAAGCCCTCCTGCCCGTCCTTGATTTAGATGAATACCCGAATTCAGTTGTGGATGTGTTCATTGAGCTGCCACAGACAGAAGCCGGATCGAGATGCGCAGGCATATGCGCCGCATCAATGGCGTTGGCGGATGCAGGCCTTGACATGAAAGACCTTGTTTCTGCGGTATCATTCGGCAGGGTTGACGACAAGCTGCTTGTTGACCTTGATTATTCTGAGGAAAGTTATGCTGATGGCCCTGTTGCCGACATACCAATTGCTATGATGCCGAACTCTGGCAAAGTTACCTTGCTCCAGATGGACGGAGAGGTATCTAAAGAGGATCTTATGAATCTGCTGGAAAAGGCAAAAAAGGTGTGCATGGACATTTATGAAGTGCAGAGAAATGCGCTAAGGGAAAAATATCACGAGGTTGAGGAATGATGTACAGGGAATTAAGGAGCCACATTATAAGCCTGCTAAATGCGAACACAAGGCTTGACGGAAGAAACTTCACTGAATATAGGAACCCGATTGAAGTCGAGCAGGGCATAATCAAAACAGCAGAAGGCTCTGCAAGGGTCAAGATAGGAGAAACTGAAATTATTGTAGGGGTTAAGCTGGAAGTTGGTGAGCCGTACCCTGACACGCCAGATGAGGGCACGATTATAGTTGGAGCTGAACTGCTGCCGATGTCTAATCCGGAATTTGAGCTTGGGCCGCCTGGGATACAGGCAATAGAGCTGGCAAGGGTTGTTGACAGGGGAATAAGGGAAAGCAAGGCTCTTGATTTCAAGAAGCTGTGCATCGCAAAAGGGGAAAAAATATGGATGGTAATAATAGACATCTGCCCCATTAACGACGCAGGCAATTTGTTTGACGCATCATCATTGGCAGCGCTTGCGGCTTTGCAGGATACAAAATATCCTGAGTTTGACGGCGAAAAGGTCGATTACAAGAAAAAGACAGACAAGAAGCTAAAGCTTGAAAAAACTCCAATAGCAGTGACTGTAATCAAAATAGGCGACAAGTTCATTGTTGACCCGGATATTGAAGAGGAAAAAGTAGTTGATGCAAGGCTTACAGTATCCTCAATTGAGGACGGGACATTATGCGCCATGCAGAAAGGCGGAGACTATCCCCTGACAATAGCTGAGATAGACCAAATGATAAAGATCGGAATTGAGAAGGGAAAGGAATTGAGGAAAATTCTTTGATTTATTTTTTCTTTGGATTTTATTCTATTTGCTTGTTACACCTCTAAATAGGATATGGTATACTATCCTAAAAAAATATAATAGTTATTAGTTTAATAATTTTGCTCGTACAGTCCTCTTCCCGGACTTTAAAAGAAAAATTTAAATACTTCCCTATAGCCACCTATAGACAATATGAAAATAACAACAATCCAGCTTTATGAGGACACCAAAAAGAAACTGAATCAGATGAAGGAGCATGATAGCGAAAGCTATGATTCTGTGCTGAAAAGAATTATTGAAGACAAGGAAATTCCATCCATGCAGGAAATGTTCGAAAGAGGGGATAAGATAAAACAAAAAAGAATATATTCTACAGAAGAAGTTGTAAAGATGAGCCATGAGTTGAGGGACAAAAGATGACAGATTTTGTGGACTCCAATGTTTGATTTGATTAATTATGTTTCTGCATTAATTAATAATTGCTCACAGATTATATCCTATGATGCTGATTTTGACAACCTTGAAATAAAAAGAGTTGAGCCGTAATGAATAATAATTTGTTTTTGAATGGATTAAACATTGAAGAAGAATCATTAATTACAATGATATAGTAAATTGCGGTAATTAGTTTAATAAATAGCCGCAATTTACGAGATAGACAATTGCGTGTAAATTTAATCAATCAACGTAATTGTCTATATTATCAGAGAAAACTCTAAAAATGGACTGGGATAATAAATATGACGAGCGCTGGAACAAATATTGAACAAAGGGGTATAATCAGCCAAAAACTATCTAAATACTTTGACCTCACAGCCAAAGCCCTCAAAAAAGTAAAGATAGTTGAAAGACACAGGAAAGAGGCAGAAGATTTGCTTGACCTTGCGCAAAGGTATTATGATGATGCGAAGTATTTTGAAAAGAAAGGGGATTTAGTAAATGCATTCGGAGCAGTATGTTATTCTCACGCTTTCCTTGATGCAGGAGCAAGGCTTGGTTTCTTTGATGTTAACGGCGACAATGATTTGTTCATGGTGGATTAATTCTATAAAACCGGGTTTTTTACGCATAATCAGTGAAAAAGAAAAAGCTTAAATAAACGTTTCTAAAGAGTTTGAAAACTATGATCGACACGGAGGTTATCGATTATTCTGCAAAGCTGCCTCAAGCTGGCTTAAGCGCTGCGTTTTTAAATTTGGGAAAAGACAGGCCTATTGCAGTGTATGCTTTAAGGCTAGAAGAAGGATGGCCCAGAAGAGTACAAAACGATGTGCTGGCAGTATATGCGAGCGTCAGCAAAAGGCCGCCAGTTACGGCGCTTTATGAAATATTTTTGAGACAAGCGGATGGAGGCGCCGTACGCCTCACTTCAAATGGCTGGGGCTATGAGAGCGATCGCCAAATAAGATGGCTTTTAAGAAACTTGTTCGGCCTAAATGTTGGATTGAAATCTGAAGGAAAGATTGACGAACTGGAAGCAAGTGCTGTTATGCCATTGCACAAGCCTCTGGAGCTGGAGAGAATAGCAGTATCTAATGCACCATCCATCTCCGAACATCACGCTCCTCAATTAGTTGAGCCTGTGCTTGGCATGTGGGTATTGCAAGAATCTGGCAGCGCGCCCTTGGCCGCGAAAGCGCAGTATAGCCGTTGATTGATTAGCAATAATCAGATATGAAAACAAAAAAGATTAAAATTACTATACAAATTACTTTCTCCCAAAATAAAAGAACTTGTCAATACTAACATCTTTAGGCTCATAATCGCCGTATCTTGGCCTTATTGGCTCTGAGTTTTTTGCAGCCCCGCTCTGGAATGACTCGTTTCTTTCTCCTTCAGGCCTGCAGTCAACTATCTTGACTTCTTTCCTCGGCTGGCTCAGCTGTTCATTTACAGCAGTTTCAGAGCCGGTAAGTGTCTTCTGCACAGCATGCCTTGGCTCCTGGAATTGCAGCCTTGAGAGCTGGCTTTTTAATGAGTTAATCTCCCCTGCCTGTGAACATGCAGTTTCCTTTAGCTGGCTAATCTCCTGCTGGAGCTTCTTTGTAGCCATCTCTATCATCAGCTCAAACCTTTTGATGGTAAATACGTCCAGTTGCTGTTCCATTTTAGTAAACTCTCCAATTATATGCTTATTCTTGCCTCTATTAGTTTATTATATGAAAAAATAAAAATTAATAATTTGTAAGCTTGTTGCCGAAGTTCTCCCTTATAAACTGCACCATCATGTCGTTGCCTGCCTGCTGGTATGATTTTAATGCAGTCGCCAAAAGGCCTTCCCTTAAGCACACATCGCCAAGCGCGCTGAGCTTATCCCTGTCATGTGCAAGCTCAAATGCCCTTGAGGCATAGCCAAACTGCCTTTCCCTCAGGCACTTATCGCCGATTTCCACAAGCTTGTGCGAGTTGTTGATTGCGCTGAAAATCTCGATTGCATAATCCCATTTGCCCTTCTGGAAGCACTCATCGCCCACTTTTGTCAGGTTTTCGACGTCGTTGCACAGCCTGAATGCCTTGATTGCATCAGCAAAATGCCCGTTTTCAAGGCATTTCTTTCCAATGACCAGCAGCTTGTCATTTGAATCAGCAAGCCTGTAAGTGTCGATTGCGTTCCCGAACAACCCTACTTCCTCATAATGCTCGCCAACTTCAACAAGCCTTTGCCTGTTGCCGGCAAGAATGAAAGCCTTGACTGAATCGTTCATGTTGCCTCTTCTGACATATTCCTCTCCAAGGGCATTAAGAAGCTTGCCTCTTGTCGCATCGTCAAACATAGAAAGATTCACATTGTCTATGCCCTTTTCCAAAAGCACAGGGACAATTCTTTTGAAGTTCTCCATGTCCTGCGAATGGCTCATAAACTTTTCATTAGAATCTGCAATTTC
>JACOUX010000005.1 GCA_016177615.1 Candidatus Woesearchaeota archaeon
CACTTCAGCATCTGCGCCGCATTCTGAGCACTTTATCTTGTGCATCGTCCTTTCAAAATTTCCGTAACGCATTCTTTATTCCTCCGTTCAATTAGTTACATTCGAAATAGACTAGAAAACGCCTGATTTCTACTGTACTATGGTATAGTATATTTAATCCCTATATAAATCTATTGGTTTATAGGTAATTTTAGCCATTAATTTTAAAAGCGCATATCGCTTACCTGCTATCATGAACAGGCAGCTTGAGGAAGATGTGGACAGGGCCTGGAACTCAATTTCTCCTAAACTCAGGTCTCAAATAGAGCAGGAAACTGGGCTTAGAAGGGAAGACACATCAGCAGAAGTGTTTGGAACGACCGTTCTTGAATACCTTAGAGCTAAATTAGTTGAAGTTTCTACAGAAAGGAGGATTAGGGAAAGTGTTGATAATATCCGTAGGGAAATTCATGAAGAAACAAGAGCTTACCTTCAAGGGTTAGGCAATCAATTTGAACAGTATATGGGAAAGATAGCTGACCGATTGGATGAGAGAGACAGGCAATTGCGCTACATTCTTGAAGAAATAAAATCACAACGAACAGCCTCTCCTCAAATTGAAGAAGTTCCAAGGCAGCAGATTTCCTCTCCGCAAAATGTTTATGTTAGTACACCTTTGAAAATGGATTGCAGATATGTTAAAAATGGTCCCAAAGAATGCATTGAAGTGTATCATGAATCAGGAGGGACATATGGGACTTGCACAATCGGTGACCAAGTGCGGAAAACACAGATAATGGGTAGATGGATTACAAACGCAATGGAGCAATCAGGATGTCCTTCAAGGAGGATAATAAAAGTTTGTGAATACTTAAAAAATAGAATTGTTAAAATAAGCTAAAATGCCAGACGAAAGCGATTTTGAAAATGAGATTAAGCATGCTAAAGAAGCTTTTAAGAGTGCGATGGGTGGCGGAGGTTCTAAAAATAGAGGTGGGTCTGAAACAGGACACACCTTTTGGGATATTGTTGCACGACATTCTCATTTAGAGCTTGAAGATATGATACATTATCTTGAAAGAAATGCGCGAAAAATGTCTCCAAGGCAATTGGTTGAGCATCACGTGCAAATTGTTGACTATCTGGACAGGATAGGGCATCTTAATGTTCCTGGGACAGAAGGCCTTAATGCCGCAGATTTACAATATAATTTGTCACTTTACCATCGCGAGGACACGCAAAAAAGGCTAGAAGGCCAACTTTACGGTGTGCAACATGATTTAAGAAATACGAGGGAAGTAAGAGCCAGGCTTGATGGGTATTTTCAGATTTTGCATGCTCATTTTTATTTGGACCGCAGAAGTTTAATAGCTCCTGAAGAGCTTCAAAAGAAACTGGAAGATTCTGCCTTGCAGATGAGGGCGTACAGGCTGTATCTGAGAGAAACAAAAGGCGATTTATCTCAAAGCCCAGGCGAAAGCTCAAGTGTAACTGACTTAATCACATTAGAGCCCGGGGCTCAATTTTCCAAAGAGGCATTGGTTAAATCAAATCTTGATGACAGGGTCGTTGCTTATATGGCTGTGAGCCACTTTATGACTTATTTCGAGAGGCGCATGGAGGAAGGAAAAAGCAAGGAAGCAGATTTGAAAAGAGACTTGCAGAATGTCAGGCTAACTCATGAGGAATACTCCAGGCTAAGAGAATTTGAATCAGGCAGCAACAGGACATACAGCCCCTCGAATTACTTTGCAATCTACACAAATGCAGTGTGGGCGCAAATAGAGAATTTCTTTGTTAAACTACATAAGAGCGGAATCAAAGTCACTGTAAATGTGAATATTTGAAAATGCCTGATAAAAACTTTGAAGACGAACTGAACAAAGAGTTCAAGAAGCGGCAGCAGGAAGCAAGAGACAAGGCTGCTAAAGAAGGAAAAAGGGAAGTTACGCAAGATGATTATAAAAGATCAATTCAATTAAAATTATTGGAGTTATATACAAATTGGGAATCCCTTTATGGAGCTTTTTCCAGGGGAAGACCTAGCACATATAACTTTACTTCCTTTGAGTCCATAGATACTAAATATTCAAAAGCGTTAGAAGCATTAAAGGAGTTTCCTAGGCAGATTACACAAGAAGACATTAATCTTTTTTGCGCTTATCCTGGTGTAGCTAAATTAGACAGAAGAGGCATCGGATTGTTTTTATCGGCTCTTTTAAATTCTATTCCGGAAAAAGAAAATTCAACCCTATTAGAAATTGGTAATGCAAAATTGGCAAACTATTTTGGCTTTTCTTTGAGTCGAAAGGTCAGTTTGAAAGGTGATTTAGGCGACGAAACTGCACTTAAAATGGCAAGCGGCAGATTAGGAATAGATGGCAATTGCAATGGGGTGGTGGGCATGTACATGGGAGATCCCGAAATAAGGAACATGCCTCAAATTTCAGTTTACGGCTCAGTTCAGGACTTTGGCTCTGTAAGATACAGCGGCACTGTGCACGCTGCGACAAATCACCGGAGTTATTTTAACTTTACTTCAATGTATGATGTTATCATTTGCTTGAGGCAAGAACCCTTTCGCCTATTTATCAGCCAAGCAGAACAAGCAGGCCAAGGGGCAATTGTAGACATTACTCAAAAGTTTCAGACAATGCTACATCCTAAACTTGTTGAAATTTGTTGTGATTATAATATAGGGATATCCAATCGAGAGATTGAAAGGCGTGTAAAGGAATTGGAGGTGTTGATAGGACAGCCTGATAAGATTAAAAAAGGGGAATCTTATGACAATATACGTTCAAAAGTTAAAAGTGATGATGCAATGCCTATGACAATTGCCCTAATGGCAAGCGTATTTGGGATTCATTTTCCCCCGCTTTGGGCTGGTTCCCTTCCTGCAATCTACCTCCTTGAGAGAAAAGAAAATAAGAAAATAGCGCAATTAATATCTGAGCGTGACGAAAGAATACGGGCGATTTTAGGACAAATCGATTCGCATAAAGACGAAATGGAAAAATTCCAGGCGCTAAGATATAAAATGACTTCAATTAAAGACAGGCTTAAGTATAAATAGAATTCAATAAATTCAGATAAAATAAAATGTAGCAGTGCTTTATGGAGAGAATACTTTTTTGATTTTTTAAAACTTGCCCGGTTGCAATGTGGTTTTTACTTTTTTTCCGGAACAGCAATCAAAGTCCTTGACCTTATGTCAACAAGGTAGTCAAGGCTTTCAACCAGGCCTTCGTACATTGAAGCGCAGTACCCGTGATTGCAGGATGTGTCATTTATGAGCACGAATCTCTTTGGCTCCTGGGCCCTGGAGAATGAACTGGCAGCAGAGCTTACCGGAATTATTGTGTCATTAATGCCGTGAATCATGACTAGCTTTCGCGGTGCTATAAGATTGATGTAGTGGTCTGAATCTATTGACTCAAGGAATATATTGACTCTGGTGTCATTTGTCTCCTCAAAATCAAGGCCTGCAGAGCTTATTGCAAGCACGCCATTTATCCTTCTGTCAGTGGCAGCTGCTATAATTGCCAGCCTCCCTCCCAGGCTTTCCCCTGCCACAATTATCCTGTCCGGGTCCACAAATGGTGCGCTGTACAGAAGATCATAAGCCTTAAGCACGTCATAAACCATGAGGTGCTGCACAGGCTCCTTTGAATTGATGAAGTCAAGATAGTCCTGCTTGAGTGAGTTGAATTTTGCATCTGTCTCTCCAACGCCCCTTTGGTCTATTGTCAGGACAGCCGCTCCCAAAGACGCAATTTTTTTGGCAAGCCCAAGCTCGCTCTCTTTTGAGACTCCTGCGCCCGGAAGAAGTATTATGCCCGGAACCATTTCGGTGATGTTTTTGGGCAGAACAAGAAGCCCGTATATATTCGCGCCCTTGCTCTCGTAGACTACCCTGCTTATGGCAAGATTTTCAGTCTCGCTGTAGTTGTCCCTCCTGAACTTGATTTCTTCTCTGTCGAGAGGATAGTATAAATAACCGTCTTTATCGACAAACCACAGAAGCCTGCCTGTCTCGTTTTTTACAGGCGGATTTTCCTTTGAATTTGTGTAGTATCTAAAATATATGAAAGACAAGAGAATTACAGCCAAAATCGCCAATGCAATGTAGATATTATTTTTCCTTATTTTCATATCAAACCAGCTATTTTCCTGAAGTTTTTGATATTCTGATTTCTTTTATAAACCTTTGCCAGCCCCATTAAGCTGTTTTTGTCTGTTTTTATGCCCTTTGAAGCCAATGTTTCACTCAGCCTTGAGCTGGCCAAAAACTGGCAGAGCTGGGTCACGTTCTTGGGGCTTTGGGAGTAATGTGCCCTCTCGAAATCAATCATAACGGGCTTGTTTTTTGAGATAATGATATGCTTAACAGGATGATGCATCTCTTCCTTGTCAATTTTTAAGCTGTCAAGAAGATATGCCTGCCTAAGCACCTGCTGAAGAATTTTTTTAATCTGCACCCTTCCTGATTTTTTTACAAAATCAACTATCAGGTCGCCTTCGACATACCTGTATGCAAAATAATTATTTTCCGCAAAAAGAAGCTTTGGACCAATATTATTTTTATTGAGCCTTCTGAGCCACTTGGATTCTATTTCAATTCTCCCAAAAGCGCCGCTGTTTGGATTTGTTGCTTTTATTGCAATCTTCTTGCCTTTATATTTTCCCGTATAGACCACGCCCCTGTGGCCTTTTGAGAGGTATTTAACGCCTTTAATTCCTTTCAGTTCAAGCTTTTTCAAAAATTCATTTTTTCTGAGCAGATAAACATAAAGGTCTTCAAAGAATATATGCTTTCTTTCGAGCTCTTCAAAATCCAGCAGATTGTTTTTTATGAATTCCTCCACTTTTTCTTTTTTTGTAAGAGAGGAAAAAACGATCAGGATAACTCCATCGGGATTAAGGAAAGCATTTGCCCCTGACAAAAATCTCCCAATAACTTCGTATCCTTTTTTACCGCCGTCAAGAGTTAAGTCTTTTAGCTTTAAGTCTTCTGGCAAATAAGGTGGATTAAAAATTATGATGTCAAATTTTCCCTTGACTTTTTCAAATAAATCAGACTGCAGGAATTTTATTTTCCTGTTTTTGATGCAGTTTTTGCAGTACGCAATTACCTCTTTCTGAACATCTGTTGCCAAAACTGAGCTGACTTTTGGATTGAGGGCAGCAGTTACCGCCTGTATGCCGGAGCCGGTGCCGATATCAAGGACATTTCCTTCTGCATATTTTCTGACCCAGCGCTCGAGCATGGTGCTGTCCTCCTGGGGGTCATAGACCGATTTGCAGGCATTCATTTTAGCTATCCTATTTTTTAAAACATTAAAAGCGGATTACTTTTATCACACTATCTTGTATTATTTAATTTTAATCATGCTTCGCGGATTCTAGTGCACGTCGGCATTATTCTGCCAGAGCTAGTGATTCTTGTGCTCCCCCTCCGTGCCAATTTATTTTAATTAAACCTATTAAATTGAAATGGACTCGTCGGGATTTGAACCCGAAGTCTCCGCCTTGCGAAGGCGACGTCATAGCCGGATTAGACCACGAGCCCATTAAAGCATGAAAAAACCTAAGAATGTTTTTAATCCTTTTGATTATTTGAACTCATTTAATCGCTTGACTAGTCTTTCCGGTAGCTTCTCATAAACAATCTTGTTTTTCTCTCCGAATTTGTTGCAGATTTCTGCAATTTCTTTTATAATGCCAGTTATACCGCCGCTCCCTAGAAGAATCCCTATAATCTTTTTTTGATGAAAAGCCAGCGTGAATTCATTCAGAGTCCCAATCTGGCCTGAGATTAAAATTACAGCGTCCGAACTAGAAACAAGCGGGACATTTCTTCCGGGAATTCCCAGACCGGTATATTCAATTTCAGAAATGTTGTCTATAGGGAACTTAAATTTGCTTAAATGCTCTTCCTTATTTATTGCCGGAGAAACAGCAATTACTTTGCCTTTATTTTCAAAAGCGCCTTTTGCTGCCTCGTATGGGTAGCCCCAGCAGCCGCCAAACCTTAAAATGTGCCCGCTTCCGGCAATATGCCTGCCAATCTCGTAAGATTTCTTAAGAATTGCTTCGTTAAAGGGCTCTTTTGACTGGCCGCAGACAGCGATTTTCATCTTCCTGCCCTTTTGTATAACCCAATGAGCTCTGTTTTTGCTATTACATGCCCCTGCATTGCAGCCTCAAGCTGCTTTTTTGGTGCCCCTTCTGAAAGATTCAGCATCGTGTCCAAAGCGTATAATCTAAAGAAATACCTGTGAGTTCCTGAAGGAGGGCATGGGCCTCCATAGCCTGCCCTGCCCCAACTGTTCTTGCCAGGAATGCCCTTCGGCTCATTTCCTTTCAGTATCCTGTTTGTTGACGGCGGAATGTTAAACACAACCCAATGGTCCCAGGTGCCGGCAGGGGCATCAGGGTCATCAGAAATCAAAACCAAAGATTTTGAATTTGCAGGCACATCGCTGATATCCAGCGGGGGAGATAAATCTGAACCGTCGCAGGTGAATTCTGATGGTATGCTTCCGTTATGCGTAAAAGAAGGGCTTGCCAGTTTCATAATAACCAAAGTTATTTTTGGGTTTATAAGATTTTTGGCAAAAAATGGGAAAATTTATTAATTATAGGCTAATAATAGGTTTTATGGAACTGGTTTATGATACCACTATTGTAGGAAAAAGATACGCCCATCCGGAAAAAGAATTGGTAATCAAGAGATTAGGTAATGTACATTACGACAGGCCGCTTAAAATTGGTGAAAGAATCGGAATAACTATGCATGGAAGAAGCGGGGACGCAGTTTATAATCTTCTAGTTGATTATATCGAACCTTCTAAAAATAAAAATTCAGCGCCAAAAGTAAGATTAAGATGTATGGACCTGCTGAGCCACCATGAAGAGCTTGGCAGTATGACGGGTGAATTGATAAATCAAAGTTTAGGATAAGCAATTAGGTTATTGTAGTGATTCAGCAAACTCTTCAGCAGCCTTCTTCATGTCCTTTGCCTCATAAATAGCCCTTCCTATTATTGCGTGCCAGGAATCAAGCTTATTTGCCAAGTCAGAAATCCTGCCGCCCTGAGCGACCAATCCTGGTGAATAAAAAACAGGAGCTTTAATTTTATTTTTGATTAAATTAACATATTCCATTGCTTTGTCCAGCTTGTTTCCGGGAATCACAAAATCAGTAACTCCCATTGAGGCAGCAATCTGATAAATTCTTTTTGGGGCATCATCATCTATAAAGCCGCCTACCTCTTTCAGATAAGCCTGATGTGTCATCTCTCCCCCTATTATGACTTTCATTTTTGCCTGCTGCGCTGCCTTTATCCATGCTGCCTCTGTCTTAGGGCCTGCCTGCGGAAACAAGATGACGGCATCAGCGCCCTTGCATGCTTCCATAAACTTTAATCCCATATCAGGAATGTCAGTTCCTGCCTTCTGGTGGTCGTAAATGATCGTCAGCTTTGTGTGCTTTCTGATTGTTTTAATCACTGCCTTCATTCCGAACGGAATAACCAATTCAAATCCAATCTTATAGGCGCCAATTCCTCTGACAGAACAAGTTTCCTTTACTAACTTGCTCAATTTCTCAAGGCTGCTTACATCGCAGCTCGGGATTATTGATTTTTTTATTTTGATTATTGGCATTTTAGTTTTTATTTCCTGTTTTTGATAAAATCTCCCAGTACCTGATAAAACTCTTTTGGATTGTCAATCATCATGAAATGGCCGCTTTTCGAGATGCTGAATTTTTTAATGCCGCTAAGGCGATTCAGCACAGCAAGGTCGCGGTTAAGCGCTCCATGGATGTAGCATTTTTTTATTTTCAAATCTTCGAACATCTTTAATAATTTTCCGCTTTCTGACCATCTTACAAGGGATGCTGATGAGATGTACAGGGCCTGAGGAGATGCCATATGCATGGATTCCTGCCACATTGAGGTTGCCTTTTGGCTGTTCAGCAGGTCTTTCTGTTTCCTTATTTCTGAAATGATCTTTTTATAGCCATGTTTTTGAAATTCATTTAACGAATAGCCTGCAATATCCCTGCTCATTGTGCAGTCCTCAGCTATAAGGTTGCCTTCCAAATTCACGAAAGATGATATTTTTGACGGAATCTTTCTTATCAGAAGAAGCGAAATTGCGCCTCCAAAGCTGTGGCCCACAAGATTGATGTTTTTCAGGCTCAATTTATTTATTAAAAGCGCGCATATTTCCGCATGATCTTCGGTGGTGCATTCCAATTCCTTTGGCCTTGATGAATTGCCAAATCCTGCCGAATCAAAAGCAAGGACAGAGTAATTATTAAACAATCTGCTTTTCCAGGCGCCGCTGAAAAATTCCTTAGAACAGCCCATGCCGTGGATAAAAACAATCGATTCATTATTTCCCCTGGAGAAATTGCAGGCAATATTTATTTTCTTATTTTTATAGTCCAATGAAACAATCTCTTCTTTCATTTTATAAAATTCTATAAAGTACCGCGGCCAGCAAAACTCCAGCCAAGACAAACACTGCCCAAAAGTTTTTTGCGAATTTTTTGAAATTCATTTTTGTTGTTTAAATTATTTTAATATTATTCAAAATTTGTCAAACAGCAACCCAGCCCTCTGGATGCCTCTTCCAGTCCATTATGTGGCTTAATTGCTCTTTTGAAATTGATTTTTTATCCAAAGCAGTTTTCACCAAACTTGTAAAATTTGTGAGGGTTAACAGTTTAACATTTGCAGACTCGAAGTTGGCTTTTGCTTTTTCCAATTCGTAAGTAAATATGGCAATAGTGAATTCTACTACCCCTCCCATCTCCCTGACTGCATTTATTGTGTTAAGCGAGCTTCCCCCTGTGCTTATAAGGTCTTCAATGATGACATAGTTTTTGCCTTCTTCCACTTTGCCTTCAACCTTGTTCTCTTTTCCATGGTCCTTTGCCTCGCTTCTTGCATAAACCATCGGCTTCTTCAGCTTTTGCGCAAGCCATGCAGCCCATGGAATGCCTGCTGTTGCAGTCCCAGAAAAGCCGTCAATCGTGATTTTGTTTTTTTTCAGCAATTTAATCAGAGAATTCACAATAAGCTCCCTTTCCCTTGGATAGCTCATGAGGATTCTGTTATCGGTATAAATTGGCGACAAAATGCCGGATGCCCATGTGAATGGCGGCTTTGTGCGAAGCATTACAGCGTTCAAGTTTAGCAATGTTTCGGCGATTTTATCTGGCATATTGAACCTCTCTAGCTTTCACATCAACTACCCCCCCATTATCATAAACAACATTTCCGTTTACAATGGTCGTTACAGGCCATCCTTTTAATATTTTGCCTTCGTAAGGGCTCCACTTGCATTTTGTTAATAAATCGTCGTTTCTTACAGCCTGCCTTTTGTCCAGGTCCACTATGGCCAAGTCTGCGTCAAATCCTTCCTTCAAAAATCCTTTATTCTTGATTTTGAATATTTTTGCAGGATTCTCGCAGCACAGTTTCATGATTTCCCGCAGCGTAATTTTATTGTTGTTAAAAGCATCAAGCAGCAATGGCAGCATCGTTTCAACTCCGGGGACTCCGAACGGATAATTTCCCTGCTCTTTTTCCTCAATTAAATGAGGCGCATGGTCGCTTCCAATTGTGTCCACAGATCCATTTTTAATTCCTTCCCAAAGTGCTTTTTGGTCATTTTCAGTTTTCAGCCTTGGCTTCATCTCTGCAAAAGCGCCAAGCCGCTGCAAATCATTTTCATTCATAAAAAGGTGGTGTGGGGCAACTTCAGCAGTAACCTGTTTTCTCACTTTGCTATTTTTGGCATAATCCAGCTCCTTTTCCGAGCTTATATGAGCGAAATGAATCCTGTTTTTCGTCTTTGACTTTGAGAAGGCTTCAACGGCATTTTTTACATTTTCCCCTTCTGCATGAATCACGGTCAGCTTTGACGCTTTAAAAACATCAGCAATATACTCAAAATCATCAACTTTCAAGTCCCCTGTTGTGTAATCCATGTACAGCTTTACGGCAGCAATATTTTTTGCTTTCTTTATCTCTGCCAGGTTATCATTTGCAGCTCCGAACACCAATCCATAATTTACAACTGACTTTGCCGCTATCTTTCTCTTCTCTTCAAGCGCTCCAATTGTTGTCGTTGGAGGCGTTGTGTTTGGCATGTCAAGAATTGTTGTTATGCCGCCCTTTGCAGCAGCCATTGAGCCCGTAAGAAAATCTTCTTTATGGGTTAATCCCGGCTCTCTGAAGTGGACATGGCAGTCAATAAGGCCTGGAAGAACAAAGTTATTTTTTGCATCGATTATTTTATCGGCAAACGCTTCCTTGTTGGAAATTTTTACTATTTTTCCGTTTTTCACCAGGATATTTTTTAGGAAAACCTTTTCATTTACAATAATTCTGCAGTTTTTGATCAAGATCATTTTAGTGTCGCTTATGATATTCTTGCAAATTTACTTTCTTCCCGCTTTTCAGCCTTGCCGTATTTCCAAATTCACTCATCTGCCTTAGCTGCTTTGAACTGAAAACAGGGCCGTCAATGCAGCAGATTTTATCGTTTATCATGCACTTTCCGCAGATTCCAAAGCCGCAGGCCATGTATCTTTCAAGCGAAGCCTCGCATTCAACCTTGTATTTCTCGCACAGCTCAAAAATTTTTTTCATCATTATCTCAGGACCGCATGTATAAACTATTTTTATTCTATTTTTTTTATTTTTTAATGTTTCTTCCAAAGCATCTGTCGTAAAGCCCTTTCTCCCAAAGCTGCCGTCATCAGTCATAATAAGCATTTTTTTATTTTTATATCGCTTTAAATAAATCAGATGCTCTTTGCTCCTTGCGCCGTAGATTATCAATGGATTTTTCAAAGCATCAATTAATGTTGACACTGAAGCAAAACCGACGCCTCCTGCAACAACGCAGGCATTATTTTTCAGCGAAAATCCAGTTCCATAAGGACCTCTTATTCCCAGTTTGTCGCCTTTCTTTAATTTATCTATGGCTGCTGTAAATTTTCCGATTGCCTGTGAAGTAAAAGCAAACTCATTTTTGCCCCAGTAAGAAACAGCCATCGGCTTTTCATCAACTCCTGGGAGCCATACCATTAGGAATTGGCCGGGCTTGCAGCAGATATTGCCTTTGAAAAAGAATGATTTCTGCCCCTTGCCGTCGTCAATCATTTCGCTGATTTCAAGCATTTGCGGGATATCGGTTCTGCAGCCTGCTGCTTTAGATTCCATCCTTAACACCTTTCCAAAATGATTTGATTGCAACCCTGCACTTCGGGCACAGATATTTAATCGGAGCGTTGTATCTCATGACACATGAAGCATCATTATTGTATCCTTTCACTTTGGCGCCTTCATGGTGGATGTTAAGTCCAAGCAAGTGCAGTCCTTCGTGCTTCGCCCTTCGCCTCAAAAAGCTTTTTGGATACCTAACTTTCCCGCTGAATGTGAATATTGAAATGCCTTTGGGCACAAAAGTCAATGCCTCGCCATCCTGTATCAAAGTGCCATTGGATTCTATAGGATAGTTTGTAATGAATATATCTGCACACTCAGTTTTGCCATTTATCCTTTTTTTGATTGCTCCTTTAACCAGCCTGCTGCTCTTCAGCTCTTTTCTGTGGACACATGAATCCAAAAGCTTGCTATATTCCTTAAGCCGCTCATTTTGGATTTCAATTATTTTGAATTTCATGCCTGTCAGCTTGATGGATTCTTTCATCCCCTGCCCAATGCACCTTACTTTGTCTTTTCCCAAATTTGAAAGATTTATTATATGTATCTTTTTTGAATTAACCCACTTCCTGAAATGATGGTTTTTGAGGTAGCCATTTGAGCTTTTGAAGCAAAGCTCTTCCCAATCCGCTTTTGAATTGAAATTTGCAATCACCTG
>JACOUX010000018.1 GCA_016177615.1 Candidatus Woesearchaeota archaeon
AATGATGTGACTGAAACATTCCTGGAGCAGTGGTTTTTCAAAATTACCGATTATGCTGAAGAGCTGCTGAAAGACATAGAAAAGCTGGAGCACTGGCCTGAAAGGGTAAAGGTGATGCAAAGAAACTGGATTGGGAAAAGCGAAGGTGTAACTGTAAAGTTCAAGGTCAAGGATATGGACATTCATTTCGAGATGTATGACTCTGTCCCGCAGACTTTCATGGCCCAGACTTTTACAGTAATAGCTCCGGAACATCCAATGGTAAAAGAGCTCGTGAAAGGGACTGAACACGAAAAGCCCGTTATGGAGTTTGTGGAGAACATCAAGAAGAAGAAAGCTTCGGACAGGTTTGAGCTGGAAAAGGAGATGGAGGGAGTATCTACAGGAAAATACATTGAATATGAGATTGGAAACAGATTGCTTCCTGTTTGGGTCGCTTCTTTTGTCATATATGAGTATGGAAGCGGTGTTGTCAATTGCAGCGCCCATGATTTAAGGGATTTTGAATTTGCGAAAAAGTATAACATTCCGCTGCATCCGGTTATGTTTCCTCCTGACAAAGAAGAGGCTGAAAAAGTCAAAAATCTTGAATATGCATATGTGAAAGACCCGGAAGGGATATTGCAGGAGCCAAAAGAGTTTAAGGGAAGAAAATGGGGAGAATCCCGTGAAGGTATAATAAAATTCATAGAAAAAACTGGTTATGGGAAAAAAACAGTCAATTTCAAACTAAGGGACTGGCTCATATCAAGGCAAAGATATTGGGGTACGCCAATTCCAATCGTATATTGCGCCAAATGCGGCACTGTGCCTGTACCATATGAAGACCTTCCTGTCAAGCTTCCAAAGCCTGAAAAATGCAGATTCACAGGACAAGGAAATCCGCTGGAGACGTGCAGGGAATTCGTGGAGGTGAAATGCCCTAAATGCCATGGAAAGGCAAAGAGGGATACAGATACAATGGACACTTTTGTTGACAGCTCCTGGTATTTCCTGAGGTATTGCAGCCCAAAATATGACAAGGCTCCTTTTGAAAAGGAAAAGGCAGACTACTGGATGCCGGTCGACCAGTACATCGGAGGAATAGAGCATGCAATCCTTCATCTTCTTTATGCAAGATTTTTTGTTAAGGCATTGAGGGATTTGGGATTGGTTGCAGTTGATGAGCCGTTCAGCAGGCTTTTGACGCAGGGAATGGTAATCAAAGACGGGGCCAAGATGTCAAAGTCTTTGGGAAATGTAGTTGATCCTGCTGAGATAAGCGAGAAGTACGGGCCTGATACAGCTAGACTGTTTATTCTATTTGCCGCATTGCCTGAGAAAGAATTAGAATGGAGAGACAAAGGAGTCAACGGCTCTTTCAGGTTTTTGAACAGGGTTTATAACCTAATTCAAGAGAACCTAAACAATGTTTCCTTGAGGCATTATGACGAAAATAAGCTTAATGACAAAGACAGGTACGTAATAAGCAAGATGCACATGACCATAAAAAATGTAACGGAACACATTGAAAACTTTGAATTCTCGCTTGCAATCGGAAAGCTCATGGAATACTTTGATGTGCTGCAGAAATACAGGGAAAAATCCTTCAGAAACAAAGTTTCTGGGGAACTTGAAAATCAAAAATTTTCAAGTAATAAAGAGATGTTTGGAGAAGCCATAAAAAATCTTGCGCTTATGATGCTGCCTTTCACGCCCCATTTAAGCGAGGAGATATGGCACATGATTAAAGCAGAGGGGTTTGCCTCATTGCAGAGATGGCCCGCTTATGATGAAAGAAAGATAGACAGGCGCGCAGAGGCAGTTGCAGCTCTTGCCGCAAATACAAGAAAAGACATAATCGAAATCCTGAGGCTGTCGAAGATTGAAAAGCCGCAGAAAATAAGGATGTTTGTAGCTGATAAATGGAAATATGAGCTTATGGAAATTCTAAACAGGGAAATGAAAGCTACTCGAAATGCCGGCGAATTAATAAAAAAGGCCGTATCAGGAGATTTAAAGCTGCATGGGCAGGAAATATTTAAGCTGATTCCAAAATTATTAAGCGATGAGGCAAGAATACCCCAGGTTATTTTGAACCAGGAAATAGAGTTTCTCTGTTTAAGCGATTCTTTAGATGGCTATAAAAAAGAGTTTGGCTGCAGCATAGAAGTAGTCCTTGCCGAGAAATCAAAAGAGAACAAAGCAAGGCAGGCAATGCCGTCAAAGCCCGCAATCCTGATAGAGTAATCTATTTTTTCTTTTTTATCGAATGTTGGTGCTCACTTACCAAAGCCTGCCGGTCAAAATTAAAAATGCTTCTTAGCCTCTCCCAAATGCCTTTCGTATGATATTGGAATTTTATTTTGCCTATCTGCTTAAGCCAGAATTCTTCCCTCACTTCAACAAAATGGGAAGCAAGAAGGGACAACCCATACAGCGCCATTCCAACGCCCAAAAATACATAGATTATGGTAAATATCTTCCCTAAGTCTGTTTTTGGGACGAAATCGCCGTATCCCACTGTTGTCAATGTGTATGATGAGAAATAAAGGGCATCAAGATAGCGCCATCCCTCCACATAATGGTAGAAAATGGCTCCTCCAAATAAGACAAGCAGAATGACGATGAAAACATATATCAGCCTTTTGTGGTATTTCCTGTGCTCTTCTTCCTCCATCTGCTTGATCTCTTTTGCAGTAACCATAGAAACTGTTATTTTTCCGCCATTTATATTTCTTTCTGATGCTGGGCGGCATTGAAAAGTTCTCGCCTTGCTCGGGTTGCCATCCGTTCGCATTTTAAATTAAATATGTATAATCACAATTCCCACAATTTCCTTGTGATGTGAATTTGTTGCCTGATAATACTCACAAATTGAGATGACAACCTCAACTTTTCAGTTCCGCCTGATGCTGGAGAGAACAAAAATAATTTATAGAGAATTTTGATATGCCATTAATTTATATATTTCGGCGAATCAGCTGGATGAAAATGAGAATAATAGTGCTTGGCGCAGGCGCGATAGGAAGCTTTTATGGGGCAAAGCTTTCAAAGCTGAATGATGTACTGCTGGTCGGAAAAACGGAGCATGTTGAAAAAATCAACAAAAGCGGCTTGAGAGTAATTGGACTGGATAATAATATTTATAGGCTAAAGGCGGAAACTAAAATTGATGAAATCGGCGATGAATCATTAATTCTGCTTACAACCAAAGTTCAAGACAGCAGAGCTGCTATAACCGGCATTAAAAAACTGCTGAAAAAGGACACCATTATAATGTGCCTTCAAAACGGCCTTTACAGCGAGAACATTGTCAGGAGAATTATTGGCAAAAAATGCATGGTTCTTCGCGCTGTCACAAACTTCGGAGCTATTTTCCTGAAGCCAGGAGTTGTCAGCTATACCGCTTACAGCTACACTTCAATTGAAAAAAACCCGAAAAGCAATGAGATTGCGGAAAACTTTTCCAGATGCGGGCTTAATGCCCATGTTTCCAATAATATCAAGCACGATGTGTGGAAGAAGCTCGTGCTCAACTGCATGCTTAACCCGGTGACTGCCATATTAAAAATAGAAAATAGTGGAATTTGCGATGCAAGGCTAAACCCATTAAAGCGTCTTATTTCCGATGAGTGCCGAATGGTTGCTGAAAGAGAGGGTATAAAATTTGATTTCGATTTTGTTGAGAAGGCAAATAAGGATTTCAGATATTCTCGAAATGTCTCATCAATGCAGCAGGATTTGATTAAGGGAAAGAAAACAGAGATTGATCATCTGAATGGTGCTGTGGCGGAGCTTGGAAAAAAGCTTGGAGTAATGTGCCCGGTGAATGAAGCCTTGGCAGAAATTATCAGCCATTTGGAAGAAAAAAGGGATAATTCGGCTTATATAGGAAATAACTTTGGAATTCTGTCACCCAATCCTTATTCTAACGCTGCCATTTGCCTCTGTTATTCTGGTTAAGCGACCCACTTGGTTTTCCAACTGAAATTCAGCGGGCTGCTGGACCTGCCACCATCCGGGCTGAACGAACACGAGTATCTTTTTGGCATTTGACCCTTCATCGTAGTTTTCCATTGCGAACCCGATAATCCTTCCTGATTTTGTTGCTTTCGCCGCATACCCTTTTTTGCTTGATGATGTCAATGGGTCTCCGATATTTATTGCTCCGTTTTCCAATGAAACCTTGACAGGAACCCTTCCTACAAGCGCAATCGGGACAGTATTTGTTTCTTTCAGCTCGCTCCCGAATCCCATAACGAATGCAGGGTTGGATGATACAACTCCTATGATATTTGGGTCATTTTGCTGGTCAGTTAATTTAACTATTGCTGCTTTTGCCGCAATCAGCTTGTCTTTTCCAGTCGATGTCCTGATTTCCGAGTCTTTTTCCTCTAATTTATTTTTTATTTTTTCCTCCAGATCCTCATTCGATAATTGCTCAAGGTTTTCTTCTGGCTCCCCATTTCCAGTGCCTGCCTCATTTACCACGTTGCCAGTGATTAAATTAGGTGTTGAATTCTCATTTCCTCCTGTTTCATTTAATGAGCTGTCTTCTTCATTTACGCCGCTTGAATTATTTGAATTATTCTTATCGTTATTCAGAGCTTCGCTATTTCCACTTTCATCACTATTTGCAATTTCAGCAAGCTTGGAAGCATCGTTCAGCCGCATCTTTTTAATAACTTCCTTAACTTCGCTTTCATCCAACCCAAGCACTTCGGATGCAATCCTCTCGTCTATTTTTGTCTCAGACAGAACTACAACATCCCCTGCTTCAAGAGTCTCCAATGTTGAGAATCTTTCTGCAACATCATAGGCGTGGGCTTTAATGTAGCTATCGTACACTGGAATAGTAGATAGCAGCCCTGCCAATAAAAGCAAGAACATCATAGCCAATTTTTTCATTTTCTGGATCACCAGCAACAATCAAATATATAAATTTAATGAATTATTCAGAGTTCTCTATACTTATCCCTTTAAGTTGACTATAACATCCCCATTTGAATCTATCAAAAGCTGGGTTGAGCTGCTGGTGATATTTGCGGTTCCCTGCACTGTAAAAGTCTGTGCTGGAACAGTCGTGTTTATGCCGACGTTGCCTCCATTGGGATTAATGTAAGTGTCTCCGCTTCCTTCTGGCGCAATGAAAACATCTGTTCCATTCAGAACAATCTTAGGAGTCAATAAGCCATTAGCAGCCCTTGTATAGAATGATAAAGCACTTGCTTCGCTTCCATTAACGGCATTAACAAGCGTAGCATTAATGAAGGAGACATTAACCAATTCAGAGTCATTATTGACTGCCCTGAACAAAATGCCAATTCCAATGCCTCCAGTTGAATTAGCTGGATTATTCAGGCCATGGTCAAGGGTAATCAGGTTAGTAACAGACCTGTTATAAGAGTCAGTCATATTCAGGTGCAATAATCCAGGTTGTGCCAAATTAGCATCAGCATCTGTCCCTCTAATAGTTAACCTATTGTCCGGGGTTATTGTGCCTATTCCAACAAGATCATCGATAAACTTAAGGTACACATTTGAGCTGCTCCTGTTCCACAATGAAGAATTCTGGGCATTCAAGTTAGAGGTGAAGTTTCCAAGATTATAAACCGCATTTATGGTCTGGACTAAGTTGGTGCCCTGCCTTATCTCAGTTGCATTGATGAATGTCGCATTCAGCGACCCTAACGCAACAACAGAGCCAATCACAGTAAGTGTATCAGACGGGAGCGTTGTTCCTATGCCTATCTTTTGATTGGAAGCATTGGCAAAGAAAACAGAAGAGCCGCTTGAATTGTCAATCCTGAATGAGCCGTTTACGGTTAATTTCTCTCCTGAAAAGTTTGTGCCTATCGCTACATTGTCAGTGTGCGTTACCAGCCTTATAAGGCTTCCATCATCGGTCCAGCCGCCACCGGAAGAAGGAGATGGAGTTGCGCATGTTATTGCATCATCTATAGTAGTTACAAACTGGCCTGAAGGGCATGCGCTTGGATAGCCAGTAAGGTTAGTCCACCCAAGTGGAAGATGAACCACCGATAAGTTTGTTGTGGTTATATTAACAGCGGATATAGTTCCTGATACCTGGACATCTCCTGTTACGTTCAAGGACCCTGTTAGCCTGAGCCATCCGCTGACCAGATTGTCAATGACCTGGCCAAGCCTGAAACGGGCTTGGTCTCCTAGAGTTATGTTGCTTGCCAGGCTTATCGCTCCGATTGTGGTAAGGTTAAAGGTTTGGGTGCTTACCTCCAGGAAGGTTGAACCTGCCCCTATTGTTGCGTTTCCTCTTACGCTTAAGTTATTTACAAAATAGCTGGCATTGGGATTTAACGATTCGCTTACGTTGGCCCTGAAGGAATAAGGAGAAGAAGTCAAATTTACTCTTGGAGAGCTTTCTCCATCTGCATTGACTTCAACGCTTAAAAAGTAGGCATCTGCAAAGCTCAGGTTTACCCCGGCAAGCACAATATCATAGATTCCGTTTGCATCAGTGCTGATGCTGTTGTTAGGGGATAGCCAGAGCAGGCTGCCAGAGGTATATGCATCATAAATTCTGAAGGTAAAATTAAAGGTGCCCTGCTGCGGAGTCCCGGCAGTATTTGTCAGCTTGCCCTGCAAGGTTATTGAATTTGGTATCGCAAGGGCAATAGAAGAGACTAAGAGCAATGCAGATAATAAAAGCAAAGGCTTCAGTAATTGTTTTTTATTGCTTGTCATTTTCGTATCTCTTTATCTTTAATCATCTTCTTTTTTGCCCTGTGGTAGGCAGTCCAAACATTTGCCGAGTTCTTGTTGAGCAGCTGGGCAATCTGCTTGTTACGCATCCTCTTTACATCCTTTAAGTAATTCACCAAAGATTCCAAAACGCTTCTCTCAGGAGTGAATATAGAAACAGGCACGCTTACCCCATTACTAATCTGGAATGGCCATGGCATTTTTTTAGCTGCCCTTTTGTAGTTTGACCAGATGCTGCTCTTGCCCCTGCCTATCAGTCCGGAAATATCGCGAAACCCAAGGTTATAGTTTTCTTTCAGGAATTTTGCAAGCGCTTCTGCGGGGCTCAGCTTTCCGGCAAAAATGGCAACAGGCACCTGAAAAGTGTCGTGGCTGTTCCACATTTTCATAATTTCCTCGTCAGAATAGCTGTATTTATGCTTCAATCTTCCTGATATTTTGCTAAACATATCAACCAGAAATTTCTCTTCTGCATTGTCTTCTAGGCCAAATGCGCCAAAATCCTCCCTTTTCCTGATAAATTCCATCTTTTTAGAGTATATTTTTATATCTAAATATACTAATTTCTATACTAATATATAAATATTTTGTTTTAACTAGGCAAAACTCGTATTATGTATTCTAAAATTAAGAATTTGTGTTATTCAAATGCGACATTTTGTGTGATAATTCCCTTAAGAAACAAGCTGCCTGTGCTGTTGAAATAGGCAATCGTCACATTATTCTTATCTTGTATTATAAATGAGCTTTCTGTAGCATTAAGCGAGCCAAGGCCTTCTGTTAGGATTCCCCTGAGAATTAGGTTGCCTTCTGGATTTTTTATCGCTGCTGTGGCCAATCCAGAATTGTTTTGAATTGCAAAATCATTTTCATCAGCAGACACCTCAGAATTTTGAATTAAGGTGCCTTTAATGTTCAGATTGCCAAAACCGTCAATTACCGCAAGTCTTGCATTGCCTATTATCTCAAAAGATCCAAAAGTAAGGTTGATTGTTGGGGCATTGAGCTTTTTGGGAGTGATATTAATCAGAAATACATCAGATATCACAAATTTCTCAGAATCATTCGCAATAATGTAGGAGAACGCAATTCCTTCAAAATCCATATCAGGGGCTATTGTTGCGGTATTATTTTCAAAATATATTGTTATATTATCGGGCTCGTAATAGCTGTATTTTAATCTGTCATTGTCTGCATCAGAAAAATATTCGCTTAAGTTTATTGTTGCATTCCTGCCTTTAGTTACGTTAACAACAGATATGTTTTTCAGCAATATTGGCGCATTATTTTGAGCTTCAGAGTCTATAGAGTAATGCAATCTGCCGATTTTCAGAACAGCATCGCCTTCTATTTCAAATACAAGCGTGTAAGAGCTTCTGTTCAGGCCTTCCAGAGAGCATGTTTCGGCACAGGCATCTGCAAATTCAATTTCATCCTTGTAATATTTAACGCTTAAGTTTGCCCATTCTGAAAGGTATATTTCAGATTTCAAATTATCCGGGCTAAGGTTAACATTGTAATAAGCAACCCGTGCATAAACAGCATTATCATATCCTGCGCCATCTTTGCCGAATGCCGAATAATAAGTGTCATTCCATAAATCTTCTGTTGGCAGCAGCTCCCCAAATGCGCAGCATTGCGAATTGCCGTTGCAGAATTTTGTAAGTTTAGCATCATCTATTGACTGGACACGCCAAAATGTGCACAGCCTGCTTTTTTCAACGTCCCAATTAAATGAGGTTTGCCCTACTGTAAGATCGACAACTCCATTTATGGTCTCTTCACCATTGTCATTCACATCATAGATTGTGCCTGAGCCGTATGATAGGCTGATGCTCATAGTTTTGTTTTGCTCCAAAGTTTCATTGCTGATAATAGTCGCGTTAGCAATATAAGCCAGAACAATTATCCTGATTTCTTTGCCAAAAGATGACTTGTTGTCAGAAGCGGTTATATTCAGCGTTGTGTTGAAATCATAAGCCTCTGTGCTCAAAGCCAGAATTGAGCCATTAAAACTTTCATTTATGTTTTCTGCATCAGAAACGCTGAATGAAAGTTGATCATTGTCCAAATCAAGGAAGTAATCCAGCAGGTTGATTGCCAGCGTCTTGTTGAGCACAAAATAATCTGTGTCAGAATTCCATTGGGGCGCATTGTTCTTCTTTTCTGTAAGATTTGTTTCATTGGCCGGCTCTTCACTTGGCACTTTCAAAACTATCAGTCTTACTACCCTGCTTGTGCTGTCAATTCCATCCGATGCTATGAAGGCGATAGTTGTGTTGAAGTCATTGCCATTCTCATTGACCAAGACAGCAATTTCATTTGCAACTGATACGTTAAGCCCTTCTGCTTCATCAGCGAAATATACAAGCGCATCATTATCTTTGTCAGAAAAATGCAGCGACAGGTTTATTGCTGCTGTGCCGTTTACCTCAAATTCATCCTGCTCTGACGACCATTTTGGTTTGTTGTTTTTTATTTTATTGTCCTCGTCGCTTTCATTTTTGTCTTTTTCCTTGCTGTCTTCTTTGACAGCAAAACCACTTATCTGGAGAGCGCTGGAATCTTTCGCTGTTTTATTCACGAACTGGGAACTGTCAAGCACAAGATACTTGATTCCATTGCTTTCGAGATACACTTTTGCCTTGCCGTATATTGTCACGCTCCCGTCAATTTTCAGTGATTTTAAGGAGCCTTCATTTTCGAGCTTCCATGTGTAATTTCCGCTTGATGTTATAACCAGATTTACCTCATCTGCATGGTAAAATTCCCTTATAACAAATCCTGTCAGAGAGGGGCCAAAATAAAAAGCCATGGCTATGGCAATGACAGCCAGTAGCAGCATCAGCAGCCTTGCTCCCTTTTTCTTATGGCCTGCCAACTTTAATTCCCCTCTTCTTTTTTACCTTATCATATGTTGCCCAGATTGTGCTGTCATCCAGCCGCAGCATAACAGCAATTTCATGATTTGAATAGCCAATGTCCTTTATGAAGCCTACAACGCTTTCAAGGGTTGAGAATGACCTGTCTGCTATTGCTGAAGCTGGAATCAGAATCTCTTTTGAGACTATTCCAAAAGGAGATGGCATTTTTTTTAATGCATTATGGTAAGTTGACCAAATTGTCTTGTTGCTTCTGTTCAGAAGCTTTGCAATCTTGGAAAATTTTAGCCTCTCATTTTCCTTGAGATACTTTACAATCGCCTCCAATGAGCTTAATTCATTGCCAAAAACCCCGATAGGGATCATTATCTCCTTTTTTCCAATAATTTCCTGCTCACTTATGTTATGCAGCCTCTTGAGCTCTTTAATGAGATAGAATATTGTCCCTATTTTATCTTCTTTTGATAAGTCTCCAAATCTAGAAATAATGTCATCTATTATTATGCTGTCATCCCCTGATTTAGGTATTATGCGCAATTTATTCCTATTATTTAAGTAAGTTATATATAAAACATTCTATTTATCTTAAAAATTACAATCAATAAACCTTATTTATTCTTATTAATAAAGTTTTATTTCCTATTATATAATTTTTTATCTTATTATATATTATTAATATCTTATTTTTATAGAACTTTTTATTAAAATTACCTATTTTATAATATTTTTATCCTATTTTATTATTCTTTTTCTGGTTTTATAAGTAAAAAATCTTATTATTCAAGTTTATTAACTTAAATTATAATATTTAAGTCAAATCAGAGAAACAAATAATTTTATTAAGCTCCAGCCCATATTTCATAAAATGAAGCATTCACTCAAAGTTACAATATCGCTTATTGTGCTTTTCCTGCTTGCCCAGGTTATAGGGCTGCTTGTTGTGAACCAGTACATTGACCATCAAAAAACTACTGAAACAAAAGAAATATCCTACAAGCCGTTGCCATATGACTTGGAAAGGCCCGAGATCAAAAACCAGTCTTATTCTTTTCTTTACCTTTCAGCAGCAATAATAACAGGCACACTTTTGATTTTAATCCTGATAAGGTTCAATAAAGTATTCATCTGGAAGTTTTGGTTTTTTGCTACAATATGGGTTACACTTTCGGTTGCTTTTGCAGCGTTCATAAGCAGCTTTGCAGCTGCTATGATTGCATTGGCTTTCTCGCTTTTAAGGCTATACAAGCCTAACTTTTTCGTGCAGAATGTTTCCGAAGTTTTTGTGTATGGGGGGTTAGCAGCGATATTTGTGCCAATGATGAACATGTTTGCAGCATTCGCGCTCCTTATAGTAATTTCGGTTTATGATTTTATTGCAGTGAACAAGACAAAGCACATGATTAAGCTTGCAAATTTCCAGTCAAGCTCAAAGGTTTTTGCTGGGCTGCTTATAAATTACGGCAAAGAGAAGACGCAAAAGCAAAAGTACAGGCAAGATACAGGCGCAAAAAGCGAAAAGCGGGTTGCCGTCTTGGGGGGCGGAGACATCGGATTCACATTGCTTTTTGCAGGCGTTGTGATGCAGGAATTGATGCTGAAGGAAGCGGTAATATTCGGATTTCTTAAGACTCTTGTAATCCCACTTTTTGCCTCAATCGCTTTGCTAATGCTTCTTGTCAAGGGGAAGAAAGACAAGTTTTATCCTGCAATGCCTGCTTTAAGCGCAGCTTGCTTTTTGGGGTATTTAGTTGTATGGATAATTTAAAATTATTCTAACAGTTAAACTTTTAAAAGGCGTAATCATTCTGCATACTGGAGGACTTTTCCGGGAAGCCAGCACTCTCCTGTAAGCGCAAATGTGCTTAGGTGCGGAGAAGCATGGGAAGCAGCTTGGGCTTTTGCAACTTAGTCTTGCTTCTGGCGTCGAAGCTCTGCCCCATAGGACTTATGTTTTTGAAAATCCGTCAGGTCTGGAAGGAAATCAATAAAAAATTGACCTAAGGCAGCGGTAATCTTAGGCATTGGTGCTTATGGATCACAGAGTGGAGCTGGAAGTGAGGTTGCTAATTGCAACTGCTTTTGCCCATTTTCAGGCGCGTCCTCCTTTTTAATACAAAATGAACCTAATTTATAATAAAATATTTTTAGAGCATAAATCTGAAGGCCATCCTGAAAGGCCGGAGAGGCTTCTTGCTTTTGGCAATATTGAAGAGTCTGAAATCGAGAATGGGGAGAGATACTTGAGCTTATTATATGGCAATAATTATATTGAATTAATTAAAAACTCTTCTGCAAAAGAGATGAATCTGGATGCGGACACTTATACAAACTCAAAGAGCTATGATGTTGCCTGCTATGCAGTCGGTGCAGCAATAAAAGCCGCAAGGCAGAATGATTTTGCGTTAGTAAGGCCGCCAGGGCATCATGCAACTGCAAAGAAAGCAATGGGTTTCTGCCTGTTCAACAATGTTGCAGTTGCATGCAAGTGGCTGAATGAGAGAGGGAAGAAAGTTTTGGTAATAGATTTTGACGGCCATCATGGAAACGGGACGCAGGATATTTTCTATAATACAGACAAAGTGCTTTACTTATCAACGCATCAGCTTCCAGCATTTCCTGGAACCGGTTGGATTAATGAAATAGGCGAGGGAAAGGGGAAATATTTCACAATAAACATTCCAATGCCGCCTTATTCTTCTGATGACATTTTTATAGATATGTTATCGAGAATAATTCCTGTAATAAAAGAGCAATACAAGCCTGATGTTGTCGCTGTTTCAGCGGGATTTGATGCACACAAAGGGGATCCCTTGCTTCAGCTTAATCTAACAATTAATTCATATTATGAAATCGGCAGGCTCCTATCAAATAATTTTAATAATATATTTGCCTGTCTGGAAGGTGGTTATAATGTTGAAGCGCTTCCTCATTGCGTTTCTGTATTCCTCATGGGCATAAATAAGGAAAAATCAATGCTCGAGTTCAAGGAGCAGAGAACAACTTCAGCGGCGAATGTGCAGAGAGAATTTGAAGCGAGGATGAAAAGCCTAAAACTTGAGCTGTTCGAGTATTGGAATTTTGGAATCTAGACCCTTAGCCTCCTGAAATGATCAAACCCGCTTTCAATATTTTGCTTTTTGTTATCTCTGATTAATTTAATCCCATATTTTTTATCAACAATCTCTCCAATCATAGTGACATCAAGTTTTTTCATTTTGTTTAACTTGCTTTTGTCTGCAGTAAACACCAGCTCAAAATCCTCCCCGCCGTAAAGCGCAAAATCAACAGCGTCTTTTTTCAATTTTTTTGAATCAATTATTGTATCTTTTGAAATTGGAAGCTTACCAGAGTAAATAACCGCGCCAACATTAGACTCTTCGCAAATGTGCTTGACTTCAGATGCAACTCCATCGCTTACATCAATCATCGAATTGATTCCGACCTTTACAAGCTTCCTTGCCAGCTCAAGCCGGCATCTTGGCTCAAGATGGCTTTTGACAGAATTTCCTTTAAGATTATGCCTTAATAATTCTAATCCTGCAGTTGAGCTTCCGACATCTCCGGAGCAAAATATCGAGTCACCTGCTTTTGCGCTGCTTCTCAATGCCAGAAATTTCTTTTCAACAAAACCTAATAAAGAAACATTAACAATAATCTTTTCTGAATGTGTTATATTGCCTCCAACAATGTTTATTTTATGTTTTATTGCCTTTTCATTGATACCCCCATATAATTTATCAACAAATTCTACGTCAATATCACTGGGCAATGCCAATGAAATAATTGCAAATCTTGGAATGCCGCCCATTGCAGCTATATCGCTCGCATTTTGTTCTATTGCCAGCTTTCCAATTTGCTCAGGTGTCCAATATTTTTGAGAGAAATGGTCATTTTCCACAATCATGTCTGTTGTAAAAAGAATATAATTGTTTTTATCATAGTTTAAAACAGCAGCATCATCACCGATGCCAACAACAACATCATCGGAAAATAGTTTTATCTTATCCTTAATCTTTTTAATCAGCCCGAATTCCCCTCCAATGTCTTTGATTTGCATTTGTCAATAAATTATTTTTTATACTTATTTAATTTTGGTCAAACATAAGCCAGCCATTTCCTGTATTTTTTATCCCTTCCTCTTACAACATCATAAAATTTACCCATTATCTTTTTTGTAACAGGGCCAATCTCTCCTTTGCCAATCTTCTTTCCATTTAAAGAGATTATTGGAGCTATCTCCATCATGGTGCCGCAAAAAAATGCCTCGTCAGCGTTTTTGGCTTCGTTTAGCTTAATCTCTTTCTCAAATGCATTTATCCCCATATCATTGCTTATTTTTAATATAGTGTCTCTTGTAAGCCCGTGCAAGGCGCTCCTGCTGCCAGGAGTCATCATTTTTCCGCTTTTTACGATAAAGAGATTTTCAGCCGGGCCTTCTGCAACGTATCCCCTGTAATCAAGCATTAGCGCCTCATCATAGCCTTTGATTCTCGCATCGCGCATAGCAAGTATGGAATTGGCATAATTGCCGCTTATCTTGACGCCAAAAATGCTTGATTTTTCAGAGTGCCTCAGGTATTTGGATACAACAACATTGAGATTTTTTGAAAAATATTTTTTCCATGGGATTGCAGCTATGGCAATATCAGCAGGAACATTTGCAGGATAGACTCCAATGCTTCCGTAGCCGTAATACGCCATTGGCCTTATATAGCCGTCATTAATACTGTTTTTTTTAATAATCGCCTTAACCGCTTTTTTTAGCTGCGGCTCTGAAAATTTGACATCCATTCCAAACGATCTTGCAGAATGAAAAAGGCGCCTTAAATGGTCGTCCAGCCTAAAAACAGCAGTGCCATTTTCTGTTTTGTATGAATGAATGCCCTCAAACACAGCGCTGCCGTAAAGCAAGGCGTGCGCCAGGACATGGACTTTAGCATTATTCCACTTGATAAATTTTCCATTCATCCATACAAACTTCGATTTTTTAAACATAAAAATTCTACTTCCGTATCATAAGTGGTTTATGGTGCAGTAAAAAATTGCATGGAATTTGGATGTGCTCAAATGTCGAAAATTATCAATTTTCGAGCACCTCGAAAATCCTATTGATTTTCGCTGAATCACCATCAAATAAGTGGAATTTTGTAGTGTCCAAAACCACGCAATTATTAACATAGTGTAAGCATGCCAACCATCTCTGATGGGTGATTTTTGACATTTAGCCATTCTACACTAGAACCATACTATCTTAAGATGATTGCTTGAAAGCCGGATTGCTGCAACACTTCCATTCTTCAGGCCGTATTCTTTGCCTACGGAATCTGCTATTAAAATTCCATCCATCATCTCTGAAATGATGCTGATCCCCTGGTGATCATTCAGCACGCCGTATTTTAGCTGATAATTCCTGAAAACCTTGCCTTCATAAGGCTCCCTTACTATGAACTGGAAATTGCTTGAGTCAAGCGGCAGCTTTTTGGAGTGGCATGCGCTCGCCCACGCATAGCTTCCTGCAGGAGTCGTTACAAGAATCCCGCTGCTCTTTTGCCTTTCGCTTTTGTCATTCATCTTTATGATGTATTTTGCGGCATGATAGGATTTTCTTGGGCCTATGAAGAACTCATTAAGCGCAAGAGCGCCTGTTTTTTTCCCGTCGATCGAGGCCTCAAGCCTTGGGAACTCCTTGATTTTGAAATTACCATCCAAAATTTTTTCAAGCTTCTGGCTGAAATTTCTTTTATCAGATTTAAGAAAGAAGCCCTCTTTATTTCTGTAATCGGAATTCACTCCAAGAATAATCTGGCCATCCACAAACTGGGCTGCCCTTAGGAAGGTGCCGTCTCCGCCAACAGTTATTATCATGTCCTTAGCCTTAAATTGATAGGGGTTAAGCATGTCCATATTAGCCAGGTGGCAGCTTATTTTATTTTTTTTTAATGTCATTTGGACCAGGCTGAAGCATGACATTTCCTCTTTCGCCCTTGGAGGCGTGTAAACCAAAAGCACATTTTTTATTTTCATACAGGAGAATAAGCTGAAGCAACTTATAAACCTTACCAGAATTAACCCAAATTAACCGCATTTACAATTGCATCTCTGGAATAGTCATAAATAATCAGCCTTGTCTGGTACCTTAACAGGAAGTCGCCGACTTTTGCATTTGCATACACTTCAGGGAACTGCTGCTTTAACGTATTTAACGATGCCGCGTCCAGCTGGCCGCCCACAGGCTGCTGGTTTTGAAGCCCCTGGAGCTCGCTATGCTTGTTTAATTTTTCGAAAAAATCCTGCGGCAATTGGCCTTGCTGCGGTTGCTGCAGGCTTACTATTCCCCTAAACTTGTCATTGTCGTAGTCGTAAACAACAATTCTATCGGTATACTGCACAACGTAGTTCCCTATGAATGATACGTCCAAGCCGCTTATTTGCGCCTGGAGGTTAGCATAATTTGCATTATTTATCTGGATTATATTAAGCGGCGCAATTCCAACAAGGGATTTCATTTCGTCATGGGAAGTCAGCTTTTTCAGGAAGTCCTCAATACTCACAGTCTTTGGTGTTGCTGTTTTTTTCAGCTCATTTATTCTCATTAAAGAGATAATAGAAACTGTTAAAGTTGCTAATACCAGTATAATCAAAATATAGTGGTATATTGGCCTGCTAAAGAGGGATTCAGAAGAGCCAGCAGATCTAAAAATGTCCACCCTTGCCATGCAAACAATCAATCTGCGCTTGTATTTAAGATTTACGCTTAAGCAATTAAGTTAATCAAGAAAGGTTTAAAAATATGCCAAAAATTCGAATCAGATGCCAATTGTACTTGGATTCCATAGCCATAATCTTACCGGCGCTGCGCTGCTCAGGGATAAAAAAATTATTTCTGCAGTGAGTGAAGAAAGGCTTGACAGGGTGAAGAACAGCCAGGCCTTTCCTGAAAAGTCCATAAAAGAAGCGCTCCGTGAAGGAAAGCTAAACGATAACGAAGTAGACATTATAGCATTAGGCGATCTCCGCTATAATTTTCCGATTGTCTCTGAGTACTTTAAAAGAATGCCTGAGACTTCTCCAAAATACTACTATTACCTTTTGGGAAGGATAAAGCACGTGCGCAATATGCACTTAAATTGCTCTAATGCAAATTATGGCTATATCAGAAAACATTTCACCAATAAGACTGTTGAATATGTCGAGCATCACTTAAGCCACGCGGCTTCTGCCCATTTTACAAGCGGCAACGACAAAAATCTTATAGTCACAATTGACGGCTGGGGCGACAAGCTTTCAAATGGCGCCTATATGGGCAGCAGGGAAAAGATAGAGAGGCTATACAGCTCATGCGACTTGGATTCATTGGGGTATTTTTACAGCAGAATAACTATTGCTTTGGGATTTAAGCCGCACAGGCACGAGGGCAAAATAACAGGGCTTGCAGCTTACGGAAAGCCAACAAAGGAGCTGATGGACATAATGAACAGGATGGGGCATTTCGACAGGAAGAACATGAGGTTTAGGTTCAACCTGGGAAAGACTTATTTTCCAACACTTGATGTAGACAGGAATTTTATAAGCATGATTTCCAAATTCAAGCGTGAAGATGTAGCAGCTGCGGCGCAGAAATTTCTGGAAGACACGGTTAGGGAATATATAGTTGCTTTGGTCGACAAGGAAGGAAGCCATCATTTTGTGCTTGCAGGAGGCACATTTGCAAATGTCAAGCTTAATCAGGCTGTTAAGAGTGTTAATGGGGTAAAGAGCATATTCATCCATCCTGGAATGGGAGATGAAGGGCTGTGCTTGGGAAGCGCCTTGCAGGCTTACAACGATAATTATGGATATATGAATGCAAAGCTCAAGGACGTTTATTTTGGTCCTGAGTATTCAGGCCAGGAAATCAAAAATGAGCTGGACAAGGCAAATGTCAGCTATATCCAAGCCAAGAATATTGAGCTTCAAGTTGCCGAGCTGCTTGCAAAGGGCAAGGTTGTCGCAAGATTTAATGGAAGGATGGAATATGGCCCAAGGGCGCTTGGCAACAGGACTATCATGTACCAAACCCAGGATAAAAGCGTTAATGACTGGCTGAATAAAAGATTGCATAGATGCTATGACGAAGAGACTGAAATCCTGACTAATGAAGGATGGAAGCTTATTAAGGGCATTTCGGATAATGAGGTTGTGGCAACACTTAACCCAAAAAAGGACACCATCGAATTTCAAAATATCATCAAAAAAGTTTCATATGATTATAATGGTCAGATGTTTAAGATTAAAAACCGCAGAATAGACTTAGTTATAACTCCAAACCATAATTTGTGGGTAAAGAAGAAACATGGCCAGAATTATTCATTCATGAAAATAGATGATGCTGCAAAAATAAAAACTTACCATTATCAAAGAAAAAGCTGTGGCAATTGGAAAGGTAAGAAACGCGACAGCTTCAGATTAGGCAAGAGCAAAATACGCATGGAAATTTGGCTGGAATTTTTAGGGTATTATATTTCTGAAGGCAGTTTCTATTATGACGGTTATGGCCGTTATAAAATTTCCATTGCGCAATCAAAGAAATCCATATATTTTAACCCTATTAAAAAATGCTTAGAAAAACTTTCTTTTAAATTTCATTATTCTATAAAAGAGTTTATAATATATAACAAAGGGCTATTTGAATATTTAAAAAAACTTGGGAAGGCAGGCAATAAGCATGTCCCTAGGGAATTTATGTCTTTATCGAAGGAACAGCTTATGATTTTATTCAAGGCTTTAATTGACGGGGATGGCAATATAAGAGGGAATGGATACAGGTATGCCACTACTAGCAAGCTTTTGGCTGATGATGTTCAGGAGTTGGCATTTAAATTAGGATTTAGCGCATATCTGTCTATGCAGAAAAAAAGCATAAACCCAAATCACCATCGGCTGTACATGGTTAGGATAGGAAGAAGCTCTGTAACTACGGTCAGGGCCAGCCATATTAGCAAAATGCCCTATCATGGGAAGGTATATTGTGTCACAGCCCCAAATCACATAATCTATGTCAGGCGCAATGGAAAGAGTGTTTTTTCAGGAAATACGGAGTTCATGCCTTTCGCTCCTGTTACATTGTCAGAGCATGCCAATAAATGCTATAAAGACATAAAGGGGGCAGAGTATACAGCCAAGTTTATGACAATCACCTTTGACTGCACGGACTGGATGAAAGAGAATTGCGCAGGAGTTGTCCATATTGACGGCACCGCAAGGCCCCAATTAATTGATAAGGAAACAAACCCGGGCTATTACAGGATAGTGGATGAATACAGGAAAATCACAGGAATACCCTGCTTGATAAACACGAGCTTTAACATGCATGAAGAGCCGATAGTGTGCAGCCCTTATGATGCAATCAGGGCTTTTCTAGACGGAGGCCTTGATTATTTGGCGATAGGGGATTTTTTGGCAAAGAAAAGATGAAGATTCTGGTTACAGGCGGTGCAGGATACGTTGGAAGCCAATTGGTCAAAAGATTAGCCGAGGCTGGCTATGGGACAGTCGTATATGACAATCTTTCAGAAGGCCACAGGCAGGCTGTTGACAAAAATGCTGTTTTTATTAAAGGCGACTTAAAGGACAAGGTGAGCCTTGATTTTGTTTTCAAAAAGCACAAGATAGCAGGAATAATGCACCTGGCTGCTTACGTATCTGTAGCGGAATCTGTAGCCAATCCAGAAAAATATTATGCGAATAATGTAGAATGCGGCGCAAACCTTTTGGAAGCAATGAAAAGGAACAATGTAAATTTTATTGTGTTCTCCTCGTCTTCAATTGTTTATGGGGCAAAGGCAACGAGGCCATCTTCAGAAAGCGATAAAACAGAGCCTGGAAATCCTTATGGCGAAACAAAGCTGGCTTTTGAAAAAATGCTCAGAGAGGCTGATAAGGCAGGAATAAAGTCAATTTCCTTAAGATATTTTAATGCAGCAGGGGCAGACCCAAGCGGCTGTATCGGCGAAGACCACAGGCCAGAGACGCACCTCATTCCCAATGTGCTGAAAGCAGCCATGGGAAAAAGTAAGGAGATAAGCATTTACGGAAACGATTACCAAACAAAAGACGGAACTGCGGTTAGGGACTATGCCCATGTAATGGATTTGTCAGATGCCCACATCCTTGCACTTGATGCCCTGCTTAATGGGCATAAGACAGACATTTATAATCTGGGAAGCGAGAAGGGCTATTCAGTTTTGGAAGTAATAAGGGCTGCAGAAGAAGTTACAGGAAGAAGAATTCCAACTAAAATAATGGAAAAGAGGCCAGGCGACGTGCCATTCATTATTTCAAATTCGGCCAAAGCAAGAAAATCCCTTAAATGGAAGCCCAAATATACGGACATAAAAACTATTATTTCAACTGCTTGGAACTGGCATAAGACGCATCCAGATGGTTTCAGTGAGTAGGCCGTAACTTGACGCAGAATTCTTCGATAGCACGCTTGCAACAGAAATATTTTTAAGGAAGCCAAAAACCCGAGCATTAAAAATGGCCAAGGAAAAGGTGACTTTCTCATTTGGGGAAAACTTCAAGGACTATCTTAAAAGATACTATAACGAAGAGAGGCTAAGGATTGCCATGGAATCCGTGCAGCAGAGCATTCATCTCAAAAATCTAAAAGGAAAAATTTTCCTTGATGTCGGGTGCGGCTCTGGCCTTGCATCCTTATGCGCCTATAAGATGGGTGCAAAGAGAATAATCAGCTTTGATGTGGACAAAAACTGCATTGACTGCTCAAACTACATGAGAGGCAAAGAGTCAAATCCTGATAACTGGGAAATTCATTTTGGCTCCGTACTGGATAATAAATTTTTGTCAAAGCTGCCTGATGCAGATGTTGTGTATTCTTTCGGCGTGCTGCACCACACAGGCAGCGTGTGGAAGGCAATTGAAAATGTGGCAGGAAAAGTCAAGAAACACGGCTATTTTTACTTCACATGCCTGAACAGGAAGCCAGGAATAAGGGGCTCTGAAAACCAGATAAAGCTGAAGAGGCTGTATAACCGGTCTCCTGATGCGGTGAAGAAAATGCTGGAGTATGCGCTGATAGGAAACTTTTTTTTCCAGAACCTGCTGCGCCTCAAAAACCCCAACAAAATTATAAGGGAGCAGGAAAGGCATCCCTTAAGCAGGGGTATGACATTCAGGACAGGAATTGTTGACTGGCTCGGCTCCCTTCCTTATGAGTTTGCAAGGCCTCAGGAGGTTTTTGACTTCTGCACAAAAAAGCTTGGGCTGCAGCTCGTCGATATGATTTTGGTTGATGAAAGAAACATGCTTGGCAACAACCATTTTCTTTTTCAGAAGGTGCGAATATAAAAAATGAAACGAAGCAAATTCAGGGATAATCTGCTGATATTGGGAATTTTGTTCATCCTCACGGCATTTTCTATAGCTATTAATGGGTATTTCTTCGGCATAGAGGTTCATGGAGAAGTGTTTCCCATAATAAAAACCAGCATTGATGGTTCCCTTTATAAAAATGAGATTATGATTAAATTTATTCCTTATTATGGTACTTATTTCTACAAGTTGCTGTCAATTCCGACAAGGATTTTTGGGCTTGAAAATTCCTTTTTTTACATATATGTGCTTAACGTCTATTTATTGCATGTTGTAATTTTTTATATAGCCAAGCTTCTGTTTAAGAAAAATATAATCGGATATTTGTCAGTTCTGCTTTATTTAATTGACAAGACTTTCCCCGGCAGCGAGCTTAAGCCTTTCTACGTAGTTCCAAGATTTTTTGTCCTCCCCTTCCTTTTCTTGGCAGTTTACCTATTTCTCAGAAAAAGATATGTCCTATCCTTCTTTTTCATAGGATTGATGATGAACATACATCTCACCAGCGCCCATCAATTGTTTCTGATGATGCTGCTTTATTTTGCATTGAATTACAAGGCTGTTGGGCTTAAGGCCATAATCCAATGCTTAATGGTCTTTTTCATTGTCTCAGCTCCGGTTTTATATACGGGATTCGCCAACAATACTATACCGCTTTTTCCGCCTGAAAGATGGTTCGAAATGGTCAAGATAAAAAATAGCCATCATTTTGACCCATTATTTTGGGGATTCAACAATTGGATTAGCCAGATGACTTTTGTTTTTGTATTTATGCTGTCGCTGGGGTTAATATCGCTAAAGGACGAGAAACATAAGAAAATGATAACACTTGCAGCAGGAGTAGTCCTGCTCGATATATTCGCCACTATATCATATTACTTTTTCCCTATATCGGCATTGCTTACAGTTCAATGGTGGCGAAGCGGCATATTTCTGGGCATAATAGCGCTAATATATTCAAGCAATTACCTTTTTGAGATGTACAAGAAAAATCTCAGCCATAAAATTGCCGCTGTGGGGCTAGGAGCATCTATAATATTGTCGAATTTTAAGGGCGTTCTGCTTTTCCTTATCCTGATTGCGGCATTAAGCTTAAGAAAAAGGCCTTTAGTCTTCAAAGCGCTCATAGCGGCTTTTTTGTCGCTCTCAGCCTTGTCAGTTTACAGCAGCATAGCACCAGGAGTTCCAAGCAATATTTATGCATTGAAAATAGGATTTGTTCCATTCATATTGGTGTCATTAGCCATTGTGCTGACTATGCTGTTTGAATATTCAAAGAAGAGATTTACGCAGCTTAATAAAGTGATTCTTGGTTATTTTATGGCATTCCTGTTTCTTATAGCTATGTTAGCAGGCTCCCTTCTCATTAGGAACTTATCCATTTGGCCAAGTGGAAAATTGCATGAGCATATGATGTACAGCTACATTTACGAAGGAAAACCCACAGTTACATATTCCTCGTTATCCAGGCTGATGAGCAATCCGCTGGGTTTTATAAGGCATAATGTTTACTTGCCCGGCTACCTTGAAGAGAATGACTGGAGGTCATTGCAGTATTGGGCGAGAGACAATACCCATAAGGATGCATTGTTTATCACTCCCCCTTATATTGATTCTTTTCGGGCATTTTCAGAAAGAGCTGCACTGATAGAATGGATAGACATTGGGCTTGTAAATTTTGACATAGAGCTTGCAAACCAGCTGTGGGAGAGAATAACTGATGCATGCGATTCAAGATTGTTTGGTGAATGCAGGGAGAATTCATGCATTGACCTATGCAAAAAAAATTACAATAATCTAGATGAATCCGACTTTTTGAGGCTATCGAGAAAGTATTCAGCGTCCTACGTGATTGTTGAGAAGCCAAAAGTGCTGAAACTTACTTTGGCATACGAGAATAATTCATTTCTGGCATACAAGGTTAAATGAGGGAAAAGCAAATAAGAAATAAATTCATTAGCAACAATACGTAATCCTTATTTAGCGTTATCGGACCGTATCTCCGCAAATTTCACAATATTTCTTTCGCCTATGACGCCTACAAGATAATTTTTCCACTTTATTATCTGCTGCGGATTTTGATGCAAATAAGCCGCATCTTCCTCGGTTCTTTTCCCGATTGTGTGGTAATATTCGAATGTAGTCTCCTTGTCAATAGGGAAATTATACCTTTCAGGGTCATTCCAGATCTGGCCTCCGGGCAATGGCACGAAGATATGCATGCCGAAGCTGTCTGCAGGCGCCTGCCTTATGAATTCGGCTGTCTCCTCAACAGTCTCTTCAGTCTCTCCTGGCAATCCAACAATCATCTGGGCCCTTACTTTTATTCCTGCAGCCTTGGCAATTTTAATTGCATTCAGGTTTTCCTGCACTGTGGTCTCTTTTTGTATGATGTCAAGGATCTTCTGGCTTCCGGTCTCTATCCCATAAGTTACCTGGCTGCAGCCTGCTTGCTTCATTATCCTAAACAATTCCGGGTCAGTCCTGTCAGCCCTTGTCAAGCAGTGCCAGTCATAAAGGATGCCCTGATCATGAATTTCTTTCAGCCCAGCACACAGCTTGATAACCCTTCTGTCATCAACAATGAAAGTGTCATCAAAGAAATTAACCCTGTCTACACCATAAGTGTAATGGACATATTTTATCTCATCTATAACCCGCTGCACGCTTTTATATCTCATCCTTCGCTTGCTTATAGCGGCTTGTGCGCAGAATGCGCAGTCAAACGGGCAGCCTCTTGCCGACAATATCTTTGCTTCCTTGTTATTTGGGGTAGGCCCTATCACTGAATTAGTTCCCATCTTGACATAATCATGCATATCAATCAGGTCCCAGGCAGGCATCGGTATTTCATCAATGTTCTCAACAAGAGGAGCTGTTACAATTTTATCCCTTTTGCCGTTCACAATATCGAGCAATGCCTGCTCACCCTCTCCCCTAATCACTATATCACATTTTGTGTCCCTTAAAGTCCTCTCAGGTTCAACTGAAGGGTGGAATCCACCCAATACGACAAGCGCGTTTGATTGCCTTGCCTTTAGCTTAGCAACAATCTTAATGACTATAGAATAGTGGGGCGTTGTGCATGAAACTCCGTAAATATCTCCGTGAGGGATAAACCAGTATTTTTCAGGAAAGCCATTAAGGTCGCAAAACTGTATGTTAACGCCCTTCTCCCTTAAGAAAGATGCTATGGTCAACAGATTGTCCGGAGGATGCTCCCTGTCTGAAAGGAGCCAGGGGCTGGGCGGGTTTATTAAAACCACTTTTGGGTATTTCATATCCAGATACCATTTAGAATATTATTTAAATGTTTCGGTTTACTTTTTAGGGTTTTTTCCTCGTCCAAAATATAACAGCCAAATAAACAACTACGAAGAATGATGCGGCAAGTGTAATCCGCAATCCTATCTTGAAGGATACAGGATCATAAATGAAATCTATCTGATGCTTGCCTTTATCCAAATATATTGACCTTAATATGTAGTCAGCCCTGTAAATCTCAACTTCTTTCCCGTTATCAAAAGCTTTCCAGCCGGGATACCATGTTTCACTCAGAACTAGAAATCCGGGCGAATCCGCATAAGCGCTTACTTTAATCTTGTTAGGAGAATAATATTCAATCTGCGCTTCTTTGTACTCCCCATCGTTAAGCAATGGCTTGCTTATGCCCTTTTCCATCAAAACAGTTTCTTTGGGATTGAAATCTTTGTCTTTTAGCCTCTGTAAGATGCCCTCCCTATCAAGGACAATTGCCTTTGGGATAAAAAATGCGCGGGGAAGATAATTATTGTTCAGATAAATATAAAAATTTTGCTTTCTGATAAACTCATAAGGGTACTGCCCTAATTCAAATTCGCTTATATAATACACTCCATAAGCCAAATAAATATTGTTAGAAAAACTATATACAAGCTTGTATCCCGGTCTGCTCAGAGGCTTATCGGAAATTATATACTTTACATTCAATAAATCAAGCATTTTTGGATATGCGATCTCTTTGAGGGAAATTACGGCAGCCGGCATAAGGGTGAAATTTCCCATGACAGAAGCATATTTCTGGTAATCCTCATAAATCAGGCCGTCGAATCCCTCCATTTTGAACAGTCTGGTGCCAATTAGCCTTTCCTGCCTTAAAATATCAAAATTTATATCAACAAACCTAAAAAAATCCTTATCGCTGGCCATAAAGCTGACCAGCTTGTTTTCGGGATAAGCCTCTGAAATACTTTTTACCTGAATCAAAGGCATTGAGTGCACGCCGAGATCCATTAAAATCACAAAAAATATCAGCGCTTTAATGAATTTAACATTTACATTATTTATTTTCAGCTTTAATATGATGACTGACAGGAGCAGGAATATGCTGAATAACAGAACATCAAGGACTATATGATTATAGATGCCTGGCAATTTATCATGATAAAACTCATAAGAGTTTACAGAAACGGAATTTGCTGATAATTTATTTTTTAAAAAGCCGCTTCCAATCATTAAAATCCTATCCTCAAATAAAAATACAAATGCCAGTCCAGCGAGAGAAAACACCAATAAAATTGCGGCTCCTCTGAGCATTATTGACAGCTTCCTGGAATTTAGCTTATATAAGAGCAAATCAAGGCCAAATCCAGCCAATAATATCAATGAAAAATTAAAAAAAAGCAGCAGTTTGGCGGGAATCCTGAAAATGGTGAGCAATGGAACGTATTTATACAAAAAGTAGTATAATGGAGTGTACTTTCCCATGGAGAATATTAATGAGATCACTCCAAGGAGAATGAAAAACCTGGAATATTTGTTTGTTTTATATATGTTCATCATAACAAATATCAAAGAAAGAATCCCTATATACAAAGCCATTTTCCAAAAGGCAAAAATTCCCCAGTATGTGCCATCAAAGTAGGAGCCAAAAAACTCAGGAAATAAAAGCGTTATCAGATAGTGCGGCGGGTAGGAGCCGACACTTGATGAGACGAAATCAAGACCTTCCAGCCTGCTGACTTTGGATACAAATTCCAATAGCGGGAATAGTTGTGCTGCTGAAATCATCAAAACAAGCGTACTCATTAAGAAAAATATCCCAATATACTTAATTGCATTGCGGAAGCTTACCCTCTCCCTTTCTATGACAAATGCCCTGTAAATGTAGTACAAGAATACAACAAGCCATGAGTAGAGAAAAATCTGATTGTGGTCCCCGAAAAACTGAAAAGCCGATGCCACGGACGCCGCAATCAAATAGACACTCTTCCTGCTTTGAAAATAGCACTCAATCAAATAAAAAAGCAGAGGCAAAATGAGCATAGTCACTTCCCTGCCGACAAATCCGGCAAAGACATAATAGCTGTATTTCAGGCATAGAATATAAATAACCGATGAGATAAAGGAACTGAACTTGCTGACTCCGATTTTATTCATAAACAAATAAAGAAAAACGCCTCCCAGGAAAAAATGCAGCAGGAAAACGTACCCGTACAGCTTCAAAGAAGGCACGAATAAATAAAGAAGGTTTGTCGGATAAAGCAATTTTGACCAGTGATTCCCTATGAACGGATAGCCGGAAAAAGTGTACGGTGCCCACAGGGGAATTTCACCATAGTCCCTCATAGACTCATGCCTGAAATTGTCCCAATAGGCAATATCCGTGACCAGTTCAGATACCGGAGACCAAAGGACATGATTGGGCGATAAAATGATTTTCCAGAATAAGGCCAATGCAACAGCAAACAAAAGTATTATATATTTAATATCGGTTTTTTTATCATAAACAACTTTCATTTTGGCTTTCGGTTAAATACTCCATTTAAAAATTTTACTATGGTTAAAAAAAGAATGCAGAATGCAGGCGATATTTCGCTGGTTATACCTGTCTACAATGAGTCCAAGGTAATTGAAAGGGTCGTTAGGTCATACTATGATGTTATCCGGAAATGCAAAAATTCAGAGTTTATCGTTGCCGAGGACGGGAGCAATGACGGAACTAAGCAAATATTAAAAAAGCTGAGAAATAAAATACCATTCAGGCTTGTAACGAGCAATGAGCGAAAAGGGTATGTAAACAGCGTAAGAGATGCATTAAAGCTGGCGAAAAAAAAGTATATATTCTTCAGCGATTCCGGCGGAGGCCATGACCCGAATGACTTTTGGAAGCTCGAAAGGTTTATTAAGAATTATGACATGGTGATAGGCTATAAGAAAATAAGAAAAGACCCCCTTAACAGAATTATCCTGTCTCGCGGATATAACCTCATGATAGGGCTGATTTTTAATATATGGTTTAAGGACATAGATTGCGGATTTAGAATTATAAAAAGAGAAGTTATTGATAATATGCTGAAGGATACTAAAACCCTAAAATATTGCATTTTTTCTGAATTTACAATCAGGGCTTGCAAGAATGGCTACAAAGTCAAGGAATGCCCTGTCCAGCATTTCCGAAGGCACATTGAAAAAATAAAGACGTTTGCGCCTTTGAAATTGCCAAAGATAATAATCTCCCTCTTTATAGGATTATTGCGGATAAGGTTTGAATTATTTATAAAGTCCCCAAATCTTAAATCCCTAAATTCTTCCAGCTAAACTCTTTCTCAGCCTGTTAACAATTAAATGCTCAAGCAGCAGATGCACGCTTTCCACCAAGCCAAAATCCTCATTTTCAACAATGACACATTCGTCTGCAATGTTCTTTAAATTCCCACCTTTAAATCCAAGAAACGCAATCGTTTTTGCCCCTAGCCGCTTTGCGGCTTTCACGGCTTCCACGACATTGGGAGAATTGCCGCTTACGGAAAAAGCAACAATAAGGTCGCCGTCATTTGCAAGATTATAAAGCTGCTCTGAAAACACCTTGTCATAGCCCATATCGTTTGCCAAGGCTGTTATAGTGGATATATTGTCGGCTAGCGATACTGCCCTAAATCTCTTTTGGCCCTTCACGCTGCAAAATTTTATAAGATCATTTGCAAAATGGCTTGATGTAGATGCGCTCCCCCCATTTCCAAAGATAAATATTTGCTTTTGCCTTTTATGGGCATCCAGCAGCATGCTGACAGCACTGTCTATTTGTGTCCTATCAAGCCCGTCTATTATTTTTTTCGCCTCATTCAGGTAATATTCGTTAAAATCAGCCATTTAATCACCAACATAAATTATTCTGCTGCCTTGCTGCTCAAAACTGAACGGAAATTCCCTTAACCGGCTCAAGGCTTTTCTAACTTCATACTGCTTATTTTTTTCGCAGTATATCAATAAAAAACCGCCGCCTCCGGCCCCTAATAGCTTGCCTCCAGATGCTCCTGCATTTATGGCTTTCTCATAGTACTTATTTATTTTGTCATTGGTGATGCCTGAAGCCAATTGTTTCTTATGATTCCACCCTTCAAGCAGTATTTTGCCAAATTTATCTATGTAGTTATTATTTAATAAATCTTTCATTTCGTATGTAAGCCCGGTCATCTTATCCATAATCGCCTTTTTATGAGGTACATTGCTGACTTGTTCGGATAATATCGTATTGGATCTTCGCAAAATTCCGGTATAAAACATCATTAAATTGTCTTGCAGCTTATCAACGGTATTCTTATTGCATATTATATGGTTGACAAGGACAGTATTATCCTGGTTGAATATAATGTGCTGAAATCCTCCGTAAGCGCATATATACTGGTCTTGCTTGCCTATCGGCTCTTTTAATATGTCAATCTCTATTTTGCAAGCATCCTCTGCCAGCTGTTTAGCTGACTTATGGTGGCCCTTATAAGCATACAAAGCATTAAGCAAGCCTACAGTAAATGCACTTGAAGAGCCCAACCCCGTGCCATGCGCAGGCACATCCGCAATTGAAGTTATCTCAACACCCTTTGTTATGCCAACAGCCTTCATAGTCTCTCTGACTATATCATGCTTGATTTTATCAACGTTGTTTGTTATTTCAGTCTTTGAGTAGCTTACCCTTATAGTGTCATCAAACCTCTTATTGATTGTGATGTATACATACTTATTTATGGCTGTACTTATGACTGAGCCCCCGCTTAATTCATAATAGTTCCTGATATCAGTGCCTCCTCCGACAAAACTTATACGAAGCGGAGTCCTTGAAATTATCATTCCCTGACCTCTTTAAAAATCTTCAGCCTTTGCATTGTACCGATATCATAAAACATGTTCCTGCTTTTGAAAGCGAATAACTGCCATCTTTTTATAAGTTTAGGAAAAATATCCTCTTCAAGCGATACTTTTTTGTTTTTCTGTATAAGTCCAAGGACAGACTTTTTGAAGACTGAGACTCCCGCATCAACATATTTCGCATTGTAATTCCTGCCTTCCTTGTCATATTTGGTTACATATCCTCTGCCGTCAATCTCGATATTATTGTTTGCAAATGACTTGCTTTTATTGTTATAGGCGGCAAGCAGACCCTCCTTCTTCATTCTTTTATGCACATGCATCATCTTTTTGTAGTCCAATTCAAGGTAAGAATCGCCGTAGATGACAAAAAAATCATCCTTTATATATTTTTCAGCGAGTTTCAAGGCTCCGCCCGTGCCCAGCAGATTTTTCTCAACCGAATATTCTATCTTGACCCCAAATTTATTTCCGTCCCCGAAATAATCAGCAATTTTTTCCCATAAATAGCCCACGCAAAGGACTATTTCATCGATGCCATTTCTTTTCAGCATCTTTATCAGGTGCTCAAGAAATGGTTTTCCGCTTATTTTAACCATATGTTTCGGAATCTTATAGGTTATTGGCCTCAGCCTCGTTCCCAAGCCGCCTGCAAGAATTACAGCCTGCATTTTTGTAATTTAACCATGCTTAAGATATTCGGTCACGGCTTTCCTCACTGCCCCGTCTGATGTGAAGCGAGGCTTCCAGCCCATTTTTTTCATTTTGGATGTGTCATAAGCTACGAGAGCAACATCACCGGGCCAGCCTCTTTTGCCTCCGGTATAGCATAATCTTACATTATTTAGCTTAATCTCCTCTATTATAATTTTTGCTATCGTGTTGACGTCGGTATTGCCGTCGCAGCCTAGGTTGAATATATTGACCTCTTTATCAGAGTGCTCAAAGCCGAAAATCATTCCGTCCGCGCAGTCTTTGACATAAAGATAGGGCTTTCTCTGATGCCCATCCCCAAGTATCTGAAGCTCTTTTGGATTTTTCCTCAATTTTTTCACAAAATCGTACATTGCTCCATGGGTGCTTCTTTCTCCTATCACGTTTGCAAAGCGGAATATCCACGACTGCATCCCATAAAGGTGGCAGAAAGCGGAAATCAGCCCTTCCCCTGCCAGCTTGCTGGCGCCGTATAGGGATATTGGGAGCTTAGCCCCGTAATTTTCCGGCGTTGGCATTATTTCAGCCTCGCCGTAGACAGCAGATGTTGAAGCAAAAACAATTTTTTTTATATTGTTAAGCCGCATTGACTCAAGCACATTGTACGTTGCGATTATTCCCTGCTTCAAATCGACATCTGTATTCATCGTGCCAAGAGCGATGTCAGAATTGGCAGCCATGTGAAAAACAGCGTCATGATCCTTCATTGAGACTTTTAATTTACCGAGGTTAAGCAAGTCCTCCTTTATGAATTTAAATCCTTTTTTTGAAAGGTGGCTTTCAATGAATTCTTTTTTTCCCAAAGAAAGATTGTCGTAAACAGTGACATCGCCTTTTTCTGCAAGCATGTCTACCAAATGGCTTCCTATAAAACCTGCTCCGCCTGTGACAAAAAATTTCATTCTATTTTATTCCGCCGCCATGCTTGGGTTGTTATTTATTTTCCTGGCAAGATCGAACGAATGCCTTATAACAGCATCAGTGTTGAGGTACTCAAACTCTGCGAATCTTCCGCATAGATGAATCCCTATTGAGTCGAAATATTGCCTGATTGTTTTAAGCGTGTCAAGGTATCCTATTGTGTTCACCACATAGCCGTATCTCGCATTAACAATGTCAGTTTCAACCACATCCCCTGAATCTATGAACCCTTCCTGCTCCATGGTACTGATAACATGCCTTATCAGCTCCTCACTGGACATCCTTGAGATTTTATCGCCGGGGAAATAAGTCAGTTCGGCAGTGACCGTGTGCTTACCGGGAGGAGCGTGATCTGCATGAAGGAAAGTGTAAAAGCAGAGCCTGTGGTACAAAATATCCTCATCAACTACATAAACTGCGAACTTGTCTGTGAATTTAATCTTGTTCAGGCCTATCATGATCACAATGACCCCGTTATACCTTAATGAGTTTATGGCATCTATTATGTTTTTCGGCACATTGTCCAGGCATCCAAGAAGCTCTGGCAGTGGCATAGTAGAGACAATGCTGTCATAACACCTTTCATCCTTTCCATTTGATGCAATCCATCCGCTTTGGGTTTTCCTGATTTTTTTTATTTTATAGTTTAAAATAATCTTTTTAACGTCCTTTCCCAAAACTGCAACCAAAGACTCGATGCCCCCCCTTCCAGGATACCAGAAATTCAGCTGGTGGGTATATCCCTCCGTATTCATGCCTATGGCAGATTTTATGATGTCCTCTGCAGGAGGCTTAGGGACCCTTCCTTCAACCCAGTCAAGCCCGAGGTTTTCCGGATCAGTCTTCCATATTTTTTTATTGTAAGGTATGAGGTATTTTTCCGCAATCCCTTTTCCGAACGTGTAGTATATCCACTCCTTAAAATTAGTCTTTGGCTTCCCGTAGCTGTTATTGACAAAATAATAAAGGCATTCAAAAATATCCTCCTTATCCAATGCATGCAATCCATTTTCAAATGGGTACTTGACAAACCTCTTCTTAAACCAGATCTGGTTGTTCCTGTAATAGCTTTTTATGTTGCCTTCGAGCTTCTTAAGCATAAAATTAAGAATCTCCTTGTCCCTTGAGAATATTATATGGCCCCCCATGTCATAGCTGAAGCCGTTTTTCTTTTTCGTCTTGCAGTGCCCTCCAATCCTGCTGAACTCCTCAAGAACCTCACAGTCATGGTTTTTCAGGAAATATGCAGAGGACATGCCTGCCAGGCCCCCACCAAGAACTCCTATCTTCATACATTAAAGTAATCACAGCAGCTTTAAAAATGTTTCAATTTTGGTTAGGCGTTGTTGAAAATCTCAAGATTTAATAACCCAAGCAGCCGTTAGGCTGCTGGGGGTGGGGAGCACGCCCCACCATGAAAAAGGAAAAAAGACTGGTAAATAAAGTTAAGCGATTGATAAGAAAGGCAGGATTGCCAAGATACCTGCATAGATACGGCCCAAAGAAATACGAGCTTTGGCAGCATTTGATTGCCTTGCTGGTAAAGCAAGAGTGTAAGCTGAATTATCGTCGAGCAAGTAATTTGCTCAATGATTTGGGACTAGAAGTCCCAACTTATTCTGCACTTGCAAAGTTTGCCTACAGAATGCCACTTTTTATTTGGCAAACTTTGCTTGCTGCCACAGCAAGCATGAAAGTAAATATAGCTACAATTGATTCGACAGGAATGTCAAGGGCTTTGCCAAGCCCTTATTACTACAAAAGAATTGACAAGCCTTATCCCGTTGGCATTCCCATAAAAATTTCTCTTGCTGTTGACACAAAAAGCAAGAGAATTCTTGCTCTTAGGACAAGAGCAAGAAAATCGCATGACATAAAAGATGCAGAATATTTGATTAAAAGGTTTGCAAAATTTCCTAGAAAGATAGTTGCAGATTCTGCATACGATTCTGAGAAATTCTACGAATTTCTGTGGGACAATTCCATTGTCCCAGTCGTCAAAGTAAGAAAAAATGCCTTCAGGGGTTTTGTAAGGCATAAAGTCATAAAAAATTTCAAGAAAAGAGTTTACAACAGAAGAAGCATTGCTGAATCAGTTATCTTTTCAATGAAAAGAAAATTTGGAGCTAGCGTCAGCTCTTTGAAGATTAAATCTCAAAGAGCTGAGATGTATTGTAGGGCTATCGCCCACAATACAATTTTATGTTTTAGAGATTATTTTCAACTAGTCTAATTTTGGTTAGAAACATTTTTATATCTGATGGAGTCGCATTGGCCCATGAGTAAGGAAATTCTTCTTGTACAGCCCAAGGCCGGAGCGTGGGAAAATCTTGGCATCAGACCCCCCGACGGTTTGCTGACTATAGCCGCCATACCAAGCCAGAGAGGCTACAATGTAAAAATAGTCGATTTAAGAGTTGAATCAGATTGGAAATCTGTAATGAAACAGCATCTGGAGAAGAGCCCTTTGTTTGTGGCAACCTCGTGCATGACCGGCCCCCAAATAGGCTATGCACTGGAACTTTCAAAATTTGTCAAGCAGCATGACAAAAATATACCAGTAATATGGGGAGGCGTGCACCCAACCTTTAACCCCCATCAGACTCTTGAAAATGAAAATATAGACATTGTTGTGATAGACGAGGGCGACCTTACATTTGTTGAGCTGATTGAAAAAATAGGGAAAGGCGAAAGCCTAAAGGATGTTTTAGGCATTGGCTACAAGGAGCACGGGAAAATTACAATCAACCCAAGAAGGCCCTTGATAGAGGATTTGGACTCGTTGCCAAACCTTCCCTATGAATTGATAGATACGAAAAGATATTATGGCTTCGATACTGATGATGATTCAGCCTCAATTGCATTCAGCACTAGCAGGGGCTGCCCTTTTAAGTGCACATTCTGCTATGACACAAATTTTTTTGGCAACAGGTTCAGGGCTTATTCCGCAAAAAGGACTATTGAAATTGTGAAAAATGTTGTGGAAAAATTTAAGATAAGGAACATATATTTTGCCGATGACAATTTTTGCACCAATCTAAAAAGATACAGGGATATCGTGGATATGCTGCTTCAGGAAAATCTTGACATTAGGTGGGGCATTTCCGGAGTCAGGATGGACACGCTGCAAATTATGGATCACGATTTGCTCTCAAAAACCGTAAAAGCGGGATGCACAAACCTGAACTCAGGAGTAGAGTCTGGCTCTGAGAGGGTACTTAAATTGATCAGGAAAGGCATTACTGTTCAGCAAGTCGTAGACACGAACAAGAAGCTTGGGCAATATCCATTTAAAGTCAAATATACTTTAATTAGTGGCTTTCCAACAGAGACAGAAGATGAAGTGAAGGAAACTGTCAACCTTGCCTTAAGGATGGTCAAAGACAATAAGAATGCTTATACTTCGTTTAGCGTATACTGCCCTTATCCTGGAGTTGAATTATGGAACATTGCAAAGCAGCATGGGGTATATGAGCCAAAATCATTGGAGGAGTGGATCAATTTCAACCAGGATAGTGTGTTCGATAACCTGCCATGGCTTGACTCCAAGCGGAAAAATATGATAAAAAACCTGGTTTTTACTTCTAACTTTGCAAATAAAAATATAAAGTATAAGATAGGGAAAAAATACCTAAAATTATTGTTCGACCTGTACTATCCAGTTGCAAAATTAAGGTTCAAATATAACATATACCAATTCCCAGTTGACAGGCTTATGGCCAATTCAATCGCAAATGCCCTGTATTAATTGTTTAGTGTATAAATCAAAATGAAGATAGCAATAATACGCCCCAGGTATCGCTCGTTTCTTATTGCACCGCCATTAGGCATGGGTGTCCTATCTTCTTACCTCAAAAGTAAGGGGCATACAACCAAGATTATAGATGGATTAAATCTTGATTTACCCAATGATGAGATAGTTGATATGTGTTTAGATGAAGGTGCTGAGCTAGTAGGAGTTTACTGCCTTAGTGCTTTTTTCCTGGATGCAAAAGACCTCATAAATAAACTCAAAGCAAAAGGAATAAAGGTAATGGTTGGCGGCATGCAATCGACATTTATGCCACAGTATACTCTTGAAAATACAATGGCAGATTTTGTTATTGTTGGTGAGGCAGAGGAAACTGTAGATGAACTAGCTAAATCTTTAGCTAATGGAAAACCTGTTGATAACATACAAGGAGTATATACATCCAGCACAAAAAGCTTTACAGAAAGACAAGTAATAGAAGACCTTGACTCTATACCTTTCGCTGATTGGGAGCAGATAGATCCTAGAACTTATAAAAAAGCACCGCATGGGGGATTTATCAAGAATTTTCCTTACGCTCCTATTTCTGCAACAAGGGGTTGCCCCTATAGATGCACTTTTTGCGCCAGCCCCGCTTTTTCAAAAAGAAGAATAAGATTTAGGAGTCCTGAAAATGTAGTAAATGAAATAAAGTATTTAATCAAGAATTTTGGTGTAAAAGAAATACATTTTGAAGACGATAACCTTACTTTAAAACGAGATTTCATGGTTTCAATCTGCAATTTGCTTATCCAAGAAAAAATCAGGATAACATGGGCATGTCCTAATGGAGTGAGGGCGGATAAAGTGGATTATGGATTGACTAGTCTAATGAGGAAATCAGGATGTTATTATCTTGCTTTTGGCATAGAATCTGGCAGCCAACAAATATTAGATAATGTAAAAAAGGATATAACCCTGGAAAAAATAGAAGAAGGTGTAAAAGCGGCAGCCAAAGCAGGTATAATGACGCAAGGATTTTTTATTTTTGGTTTACCTGGAGAAACAGAAGAAACAATAGAGGAAACAATAAAGTTTGCAAAAAAACTGCCATTAACGAGGGCACAGTTCCTCAATTTAGATGTTATGCCGGGTACAGAGATTTTTGAAACCCTTAAATATGAAGAGAAAAGGGATTGGACAAAGCAAAGCTATCACGATGTAACATGGGTACCAAATACTGTAAGCGAAGAAGTACTCAAAGAAGCACCTGCTCGGGCTTTGAAAGAGTTTTATTTTAGACCCAAACAATTACTTTCAATGATAAGGTATGTAAGACCCACGCAACTAACTATTCTCTTGAAGAGACTAAGATTTGCGGGCATAGTTTGACAATCAAGGTTATTCTCTCCAAAATCTAAATCGCATCCTAGCCATGCTTGTTAAATATTCAGCAACAGTCTTAAGAATTCTTACCTTGCTTTTTTTTCTTTCTATCCATCTTATCGGAGCTTCAAATATTTTGTACCTGTTGCGCTCTGCAAGCAGAAGCAGCTCAGTGTCAAAAAACCAGTTCTGATCCCTTGTCATTGGAACAAGCTCCTGTGCAACTTCCCTCTTCATTGCCTTAAAACCGCACTGCGCATCTGTAAACCTGTGCCTGAAAGAAATCTTGAGCAGGATGTTGTAGCCTACCGAAAGCAGCTGCCTCTTTAGTCCCCTCCGGACAACAGAACCCTTTTGCAGCCTTGAGCCGACGGCAAGGTCATAGTTATCCTTGACAATTGCATCGACTATCTCGATGAAGTGCTCCAGATTTGTTGACAAATCCACATCCATATAGCTCACAATGTCTGCTTTGCTCGCCATCCATGCCTTTTTTAGCGCCCTTCCCCTCCCCTTTTGCTCCAAATTTGTGCATGAAATATTTGGAAATTTTCTTGAAAGCTGTTTTGCTATTCTTAAAGTGCTGTCTGTGGATGCGTTGTTTGCGATAATGATGGAATACCTGTGCTTGAAATTTTTCTTTAAGAAATCATCCAGCTTGATGGTATTTTTCTCCAGCTCTGCCTCTTCATTATAGACTGGAATCACTATGTCAACTTTGACGCCTTTCCCGCTTAATCTCATCTTAATCTCGTCTTTAGAGTCTTTTGGCTTTTATGTCAAAAACCACCCATCTATGACGGGTGGCATGATAGGCTGAAAGCCACATAATCCATCCCGTACAGCGATGGTGGTTTTTGAGCACAGTCGGAATTCCACAATAATATTTGTGGTTGAGTTTATGAAGCCACCACTCATAAAGATGGTGGAATTCCGATGTTTAAAATTTTTTCTACTATCTCCCCTCCAAGCTGGACAGACTTGGCCACGCTTCTCTCGGGGTAGCTGTTGAACATACCGCCAATAAAAACATTCCGTATAGGGGTCTGCACCTCAGGTATGAGGCTTGCTATTCCTTTTTTATAGATTAATCCTGTGTTGAAGTCCCTTGAAACCCTGAACCATTTGACATTCTTAAGTGTAATGTGCGGAAAAAGCCTTGTCAAGTCCTGAAAATATCTTTTGAAAACCTCTTCTTCAGGGGCGCGCATAAGCCTGGAGCTTTTTTCGACATAGCTTGCAAGATAGGCAATATTGGTCCCATTATACAATTCTGCCGGAATCAGGTTTGTATGCTCTACCATGGCCCCGAATGAATTGCTATCTTTCATTATGTTTACCCAATAAAACTTTTCGGTTACTTTCCTGTCTAACCCAATCAACACGCAAATAGCCGGCTGGTATTCCAGCTGATTTAACCGGATTTCATACCGCTCCGGAAATTTAATCAGATTTGTCAAAATGAACGGAGGAATTGAAGAGATAACATAATCACAGTCCGTTTTTTTATTGTTATATTTTACATAAATGGCTTTGTTGCCTTTAACTGCTATTTCATTTACACTGGCTTTCATGATAATTTCTCCCTTATTCTGAATAAGTTTATTTTTCAGAATTTCTATAAGTTGGCTAAACCCTCCTTTGAGATATCCGAGCTTTTCTCCGTTCTTGTCAACGTGGCTTCTAAGATTTATCCTCTCGACGAACCATGCTGCTGATGCCTTTTCATGGTTTTCGCCGAACTTGCTCCTCAAAAGCACCTTAAAGAGGTTTTCATAAACATATTTTCCGGCAACTTTTGTAATCCATTCCTTTGCAGTGTACCTGTCTAGTTCTTTTGGATTTTTCAGGAGCTTGATTCTTGCCATAAGCAAGCCCAGCTGAAATTTTCCTGTGAGGGACAGGGGCCTAAACCCTATCAAATCCGAGGGCATTAAAAGCGGATAGATTCTTCCTTTATGATAAAAACCGTTTGTGGCATAATTAAACAAAATCTTATCTTCTAACCCAAGCTCCTTGAAAAGCTCTACAAGCTCGTTGTCTATTGTGAAAAAATGATGGTAGAACTGCTCAATGTCATAGCCATCGATATGGTAAGACCTTAATGCGCCTCCGAGAAAATCGGACTTTTCCAGAAGCGTGACATCATAATTTTCTTTTGCAAGCCTGTAAGCAGTATACAAGCCAAGAATGCCTGCACCCAAAATAACCACTTTTTTCATTGCCACAAAGCAAAATAAATCTATTTAAAAAGCTTATCAGTAATGTTTATATATGTGCCAAAAATGCCGAAACGCATGGCTCATATGTCCTTATCCGTCGTTGTTCCAGTCTATAACGAGCAGGATGTCATAGAGAAGGTCGTCAGATCCATACATAAAAACATAATAAGCAAACTTAAGGACAGCGAGCTCATACTTATAAATGACTGCAGCACAGACAGCACGCTTCAAGTCCTGAAAAAATTGAGCAGAAAGCTTGACAAAATAAGGGTTATAACCCCCTCTAACAACGGAGGGCACGGAAAAGCCATACGCCTGGGATTTCTCAATTCGAAAAAGGAATGGGTTTTCCACATTGACAGCGATAACCAGTTCGATTCAGCAGATTTCTGGAAATTATACAAATTTATAGATAATTATGACTACATTTACGGCTACAGGAAAAAGCGCCATGATCCTGTGCACAGGAAAGTGCTCACTATGATGATAAGGTCAGCCAACATGCTTGTATTTGGCACATTCCTGAAAGATACGAACTCAGCGTTTAAGCTAATCAAGAACAGGGCATTGCAGCAGATATTAAGGATTGTGCCAGAAGACGCATTTACCCCGAGCATAATGATCACTTTGCTCGCAAAAAAGCTTGGCTACAGGATAAAAATAATCCCTGTCGAGCACCGCGAAAGAGAGACAGGAAAAGTATCGATACAGGGAAGAAAACTGGTAAAAGTGTGCATTAGAGGGGCTAAAGAAATGATTAATTTTCGGCTGAAAAATTTCAATATACCTGAAAAAGAATTCAGGCTGGCTCAGGAGATTAGGGAAAACAATTGATATTAACATTAAATATTAACATTAATGCAAGCTAAGTTTCTGATGCCCTTATCTCCGCAAATTTCACAATATTTCTGTCAGCAATGACTTTAACCAAATAATCCCTCCACTTGATTATTTGCTGAGGATTCTGGTGAAGGTAAGCGCCGTCAACCTCCCCTCTCTTGCCTATAGTATGGTAATATTCAAATGTAGTTTCCTTGTCAATCGGGAAATTAAACCTTTCAGGGTCATTCCAAATCTGGCATCCTGGAAGCGGTATGAAGATATGCATGCCGAAGCTGTCTGCAGGCGCCTGCCTTATGAATTCAGCTGTCTCCTCGACAGTCTCTTCTGTCTCTCCTGGCAATCCAACAATCATCTGGGCCCTTACCTTGAGGCCTGCTGCCTTAGCAATCTTCACAGCATTTAGGTTTTCCTCTGCAGTAGTCTCTTTTTGTATGATGTCAAGGATCTTCTGGCTTCCGGTCTCTATTCCGTAAGTTACCTGCCTGCATCCTGAGTCGCGCATTATCCTGAACAATTCCGGGTCAGTCCTGTCGGCCCTTGTGAGGCAGTGCCAGTCATATAAAATCCCTTGCTCATGGATTTCCTTTAATGCGGCACATAGTTTTACGACTCGCTTGTCATCAACTATAAAAGTGTCATCATTAAAGTATATTCTGTCACAGCCGTACCTTGAATTAAGGAACTTGATTTCTTCAATAACTCTTTCGACAGTCTTGTATCTCATCCTTCTTTTGCTGACGGCAGCCTGCGCGCAGAATGCGCAGTCAAACGGGCAGCCCCTTGCCGACAATATCTTGCCTTCCTTGTTGTTAGGCGTAGCTCCTATCACCATATTGGTCCCCATCTTGACATAATCATACATGTCGATCATGTCCCACGCCGGCAATGGTATCTTGTTAATGTCTTCCACAAGAGGGCATGTGATAATTCTTTCCCTTCTGCCATTCACAATGTCAATCATTGCCTGCTCACCTTCCCCCTTTATGACCATATCGCATTTTGTGTCCCTTAATGTTCTCTCCGGCTCTACAGTCGGGTGGAATCCCCCAAGCACGACAAAAGCGTCTTTCTGCCTTTCCTTGATCTGCTTGACAATCTTTATCACTAATGGATAATGGGGGGTTGCGCATGTTATTCCATAAATGTCAGCATCCGGAATGAACCAGTACTGCTGCGGCAAGCCAGCCAAGTCGCAAAAAGTCACATTGATGTTATTCACTCTCAAGAAAGACGCAATTTCCAGCAATCCAAGCGGAGGCACTTCCCTGTCTGACAAAAGCCACGGGCTAGGCGGATTAATTAAAACAACTTTAGGATTATCACCAATTTTGCCCGGATTTGTGGTTCTATCAACCATAAAGATTGATTAATTCTCTCTTTTTTAAATGTTTCTTTTTTGTATTTATCTGAGCTGAAATCTCCTGAGTGCATTTACTGCATAGTGTTTCGGAAGTTGGAAGATCCGAATTCTCATCCGGTATAATATATTACCACACTTTTGGACGGATCATTGCCAAATTCTTTAACTTTGGTCCATTGTCCGGAAATTTTTTCAATTTGCTTAAGGAAGTCCAACTTCTCACCCGCAGCCATGCGGTTGGATATCATGCGGTTATTAATGACTACATAAGAATCTCTTAAGCTATTTAAGCTCTTTGTGTATGATTCCATATCAACCAAATTCACTGAATTACCATAGCCTGAGAGGTATTCGATGGCAAGCTTGCTTTTGGAATCGGTGAAGACAGGCTTATCGAGCGATTTAATGAAAGGATAGGATTCTTTGAGAGTGCCAAGCTGATTTCTAAAATCATCCAAATATGCGCTGCCTAATGAAACGCAAAATAAGAATATCAAAGAAAAAGGCAAGACGACCTTTCTTATTATTGTATTTTTTTCCATCAAAAATGCTGCCAACAATAGTATGCCGGGAACAGTAACTATGCTAAGGTATCTTGCAACTGCCAGGAAAGGAGCATATCTGGAAATACTGGACGTCCCATAGTTGAAATAAATAATAATTAGCAAAAGCCAAATAACCAAATAATTTGTTACTTTTTTCCTGTTGATGATCCAGTAGAATGCAGCTAGCCCTATGAATGCGTAAAAATAACCTAATTGAATATTGGCAAAAATGACATATGGCCATGCAAGAAAGAAATTTAAAAGATGTACCCTGCCATAAAAGTTGTCCTGTACGAGGGCATTCACATAAAAGCTACTCAGGGAACTAAAGCGATAAAGAGGATTTCCGGTTTCAGCATAGAAAAAAAGCATTTCCAATGACAGCACCAGCATGAAGCCTGCCATTAATATGAAATGGCCGGATTTCAACCGCTTTTGGTATAGGGCATATGCCAAAAAAACCAAAATTGCCAAGGCTGCCATCTCTCTAATAGAAAATGCTATGCCTAACGATAACCCTGAAAAAGCATAAAGAGAGATGGGTATAGACTTTCTGCTTGAAATCTCCGCCTTTAAAAACAAGAATATTGATAATGCCACAAAAAAAGATGAAGGCGCATCAGACAAAAATTTTGTTGAATAAATAACATCAAGCGGGAAGAATGACAGCATAAAGGCAGACAATAGTCCGATTTTATCATCAAAAAGCAAACTGCCAAAAAAATATATCATCACTATTCCCGCCAATGATGTGAGCAGCACCAAAGCAGTTGACGTATAATCATTTACTCCGAAAGCGGAATACATCATGGCCACAGGAATTAACAGCCCAATGCGCGAATTGGCATGGTTTTGAGTTGTGGGAAAAACGCCCCTTGATATGTCAAATGAATACTTTGTGTTAAAAAGGCCGTCAGAAGTGTCTATGCCGCTGAAAAAGGCCAGCCTGACAAATAAGCCAAAAGCCACAATCAATGCCAACAGTAAAAAATTTCTCTTCTTCGAATTGGCAGGAGCCATTATTTTGGTGTGCATTGGTACACTTTATATAATGATAGTGAATCTGGAAGATAGTTTGAAAACATTTTCTTTGAGAGCTTAATCTTGAAATGCTTGGAAATGGCTGCTTCAATCTCATCCATGTCGGAAAAATGCGGATCCTGGTACTTGTTTCTTTTGTACGATTTTGGAGAGAGCAGTTTTCCGGACATGAGATTGTCCTTAAAAGCAAGCAATGAAAAAAGCATGTTGACAAGAAACCTTTCCACGGGAATGCCCACTATTAGGATTCCGTCGTCTTTTATTATGCGGCGCAGCTCTGCCATGACCTCATCAACATTCTTGACATGCTCTATGACGCTTAAGGCGTTGACAAGGGAAAACCGCTTGTCGGCAAACGGAAGGCGAGAAATATCCCCGTTCACGAAATTCGCAGCAATCTCATTTCCATGGCTCATAGTCTTTGCCTTCTTCAAGAATTCAAACTCAAAATCAAGCGCAGTTACCTTTCCATTCCTGGACAATGTCGGCAGCATTATGCCGCATCCTGTCCCGATGTCAAGAACTCTGCCTTGTCGGATTTTTCTTTCAGGGATGCACGATGCAGCCAGCCTCAGCCTCTGCAGGAATACCCACTTCAGGAAAGGATTCCTGCCAAAATATGCAAAAGAGCAGTCATGCTGCACAATCCCAATTCCAGAATATTTTTTTGGAAATATAAACTTCATCTTGGCTCTAAATTCCAGCTCACGAGCATAATATATAAATCTTTTTGATGCCCCCATATTTAAATACTAGAGCTTAATGCCATAAAAAATCATGCAGGACAAAAAGCATACATAAAGTTTTATATTTTCGGCCAAATAACGAAAATTTAACGCTTATGGAAAAAAAAGAAGCCAGCGACAAAAAAAATGCAATGGATTTATCCATATTAATGCCGTGCTATAATGAAGAGTACAACATCAGGGAATGCCTTGGAAGGATTCCAAAAATGCCATGGAGCACTGAGGTGGTACTAATAGACGACGGAAGCATAGATGATACTGCTGAAATTGCGAAAAAATCAAAGGCAAAAAATACAAGGGTTATAAGCTACAAGCCTAACAGGGGCAAGGGTTATGCTGTTAGAATGGGAATAGAGGAGGCAAAAGGCAGGTTTGGAATAATCCTTGACGCAGACATGGCAACGCAGCCTGAGGAAATACCGATTGTTGTAAATCCATTGTTTGAAGGAAAAGCCGATTTCGTCAATGCCACAAGGTTTTTTTATGCAATGGAAGAGAGTTCAATGAAGTTTCTTCACCAGCCCGGAAACAGGGTTTTTGCCATTCTGGTTTCAATGATAATAGGGCAAAAGCTGACCGACACATTGTGCGGCTTTAAGGCTTTTAGGATAGCCCCATTCAGGGGAAAATTAAAGGAAAACATGTGGCCTGATTTTGAATTGATAATCAAGGCAAAGCGCATGGGCATGAGGATTAAAGAAGTGCCTATCCACTACAAGAAGCGCACTGCAGGAGTCTCCAAAATGAAGACATTCAGGCACGGCTACAGCATGCTGAAAATGCTGATCAGAAGCATGCGAAGGGATTACTAATATAAATTAATGCCCAGAAGCATTTTTCTTGCCATTTGGGGTAAAAATCCCCTTAAGAAGAGGCATTGACATCCCAATCGTCCATTTTAGTTCTCTAAGTGAGCGTATTGTCAAAGCCAGCTCCAGCATCTTCTTCGGCCTAAAGTAGAATTTCTTGTATGCTTTTTTCTGTATCGTAAGCACATCTTCAGGCTTCAAGTCTCCCATGCTGTAATGGCCTCCTTTGATTGAATAATATCCTGTTGTTATCCCTTCCTGCGTGTCTTCAATTAGATGGCCTCCGTCTTTTAGAGTCTTGTATAGTTGAGTGCCGGGCAAAGGGACTGTAACCCCAAAATTAGCGTAATGTGGGTCAACCTCATTGGCGAATTGTATAGTTTCTTCCATGGACGCCATGTCCTCTCCCGGAAGCCCGAACATGAAAAATCCGCACACTATTATACTCTCTTTCCTGAACCATTTAATGCATTCCCTCACATGCTCAAGCTTCAGCGATTTTTTGATGCCGTCCACAATAGACTGCCTGCCTGACTCTATTCCTATTCCTACCCTGTATACCCCTGCAAGCTTCATCTTGTGCACTAAATTCTCTGTAAGCCTGTCTGCCCTTACCCCATTCGGAAAAGATATTGCTATCTTCCATTTTTTCTCGATTATCATGTCAAGTATCTTTTCTGCCCTCTTGAATTCAAGCGTGAAATTATCATCCAGAATGTCAATCTGCTTTACTCCATATTTCTCAACAAGCATTTCCATTTCTTTTAGGACGTTTTCAGGGCTTCTTGGGCGCCAGCCGGTGTTTGCGCTTAAGCAGAATACGCAGCTGTAGGGGCATCCGCGGCTGGTTACAATTGTAGCAACAGGGTGCTTTCTTGACCTGCTGCGGTAAAGCTTTAAGTCAGGCAGCAGGTGATAGGCTGGAAAAGGTATGGCGTCAACATCCTTGATCAGTTCTTCTTTTGGGTTTGACACAACAATTCCATCCTTCATAAAAGAGATGCCTTTTATATCCTCAAGATTTTTCGCATTATTGCTCACAACATTCCAGAATACATGCTCTCCTTCTCCCCTTACCATACAGTCTGCCAGCGAGTTGCCCAGGAGGTAATCAAGATTTCCCAATGAAGAAGGGCCTCCGAGTATAACTGTTTTGTTAAGCCTCTTTTTTATGTCCTTGGACAGCCTGATGACTTCTTTTATGAATACTATATTGACAGATATTCCAACAATGTCAGGATTGTATGCTTCAACTTTGGAGAACATTTCTTCATGGCCTAGCTTGTAGAGGTTTGCATCCAATATGCTGCATTCCACGCCTTTAGATTCCAGATAGGCTGCGACGTATGCAAGGCCTACTGGAGGAAATTGGGTAGGCTCATTAATTTCCTTGGCCGTATACGAATACGGGCTTACCAGCATTACTTTTGCCTTTGCCATAAGATTCCAGATATTAACGTACGTTAACAATGATGGCGTTAAATATAAACTTATCTCTTTTTCTTTTTGAAGTAGTCAATTTCCTTAAGCTTTACAGAAAGCTTCAATGTTTTTATGAAATAATCAATGATTTCATTGAATATGTAATCCAGGTCTTTGGTTATTCTCCATGACGGATAGTCATTTCTGAATTTGGACATATCAGATATCCACCACAAATGGTCTGACTCCCTTTCTGGAGCTTCCTCAAAGTCGAGCAGGATTCCTGTCTTGGCTTTTATGGCGTCAATGGTCTCAAATATAGAGATTGAATTCTGCCTTTCCCCTCCAAGATTATATGACTTCCCGTAAATCCCTATATTGCTTGGCTTTGGCTTTTTTATGAACTCATATAATGCAGATGCCACATCAGAGCTGTGAATCTGGTCCCTGACCCTGTAGCCCCCTCCATATATATAGTACTTTTTCTTTGTCAGCGCGCATTTGATTATATAAGGAAGATAGCCGTGCATTTCAACAGCCCTTGAGTTTTTGCCTGTGAGGCAGCCTCCCCTGAATGTCGCTGTCTTCAGCCCATAATTGATGGCGTATTCCTGGGTATAGATGTCTGCCGCAAGCTTAGAAGCCCCGAAAGGAGTGTGCCCGCACCTGTCAACAGGCAGTTCCTCATTGAAGGAATCCATCACAACATTTTCATACCTTTTCCCCATGATCTTATAGCTGAAAAAATTTGGATAATCTCCGTAGACTTTATTGGTGGACATGAATGCAAATGGAATCTTTGGATTAAGCTGCCTTGCAAGCTCCAAAAGCTGGACAGTTCCAAACGCATTTATCTGGAAGTCTTCAATTGGGATTTTAAGGCTTTTCGGATGTGATGGCTGGGCTGCAAGATGGACAATTGCATCGGCTTTTTTCACAAGCGTGGACATCAGTTCCTTGTCCCTTATATCTCCATCAACAAGCTCAAGTTTCCTGCTCTTAAAGAAATCATTTTCCTTGATGTTTGCTTTGTTGTTGCCCTTATCGCCAAAAAGGGATTCTCTTGTGTTGTTATCAACGCTAATAACTTCATGCCCTTCCTTTAGGAAAAGCTCGCAGCATGCGCTTCCTATAAGCCCTATTCCGCCGGTTACTAGAATCCTCATCCTTTATGACCTTCCGATGCCATGATATGTGATCCCCATTGATTTTATCTTTTCCTTGTCAAGGCAGTTTCTGCCGTCAATTACAGCATAAATTCTCTTTTCCTTCAGCTTTTTTAAATCCATCTCCCTGAACTCTTTGTGATCAGTCACTAAAACAATATAATCGCTTTTTCCCAAAAGCTCGTCCAGATCATTTACATTGCTTCCCGGCTTCACATGGGGATCAAATACAAACACATCCGCGCCTTTTGCCTTGAGGATATTAATCACTTCATGCGCCGGGCTTTCCCTTGTGTCATCGACATTTGCCTTGTATGCCAGTCCAAGAACACCGACTTTTGCGCCTTTCAGGGATTTTTTTAATTTTTTAAGCTCATTTTCAAGAAGCTCAACTGTATAATGCGGCATGCTGTTGTTTATTTTACGGGCAAGCTTTAGAAATTCATGATTAAATCCGAGCTGCTTCCCCCTTTCTATCATGTAATATGGGTCTTGGGCAATGCAGTGCCCTCCCACCCCGGCACCTGGATAATGCGGCATAAAGGCAAATGGCTTTGTTGAAGCGACCTGAATGACTTCCATAATGTCAATCCCGGCTTTATCAAAGCTCTGCGCCATCTCATTCACGAATGCGATATTTATGTCTCTGAATGTGTTCTCCATTATTTTGGTCGCTTCAGCAGTTTTCAAATTGCTCACTTCAGTAACATTGGCTTCAATAATGGACCTGTAGAATTCCGCAGCCTTTTTTGCAGCTTCTTTTGTTATTCCGCCAACTACCCTTGGCAAATTATTCACCCTAAATTTTTTATTGCCCGGGTCGATTCTTTCCGGGCAATGCGCCACAAGCAAATCGTTTTTCAGCGCATTGAATTTTTCCTTTTGCAAAATTGGCAAAACAACCTCTTCTATTGTTCCGGGATAGATTGTTGACTCTATGACTAGCAGAGAGCCTTTCTTTATGAATTTTGAGATTGTGGAGGTTGCATTCATCACTGCAGTCAAGTCCGGAAGGTTATTGCGGTCCACTGGCGTTGGAACGCAGACAATTACCACATCAGACTTTGGGATACACTCCATGGGATCTGCTGTAGCGTGAATTTTATTCTTCAGGGATTTCAGCTTGCTGGCAATATACTCATCTTCAATAGGGCTTTCATTCCTATTGACAGAGTCTACCCTCTTCTTATCAAGGTCAAGTCCGTATACCTCAAGGTCCTTCTCAGCGCACAGGCATGCAAGCGGCAGGCCAACATAGCCCAAACCCACAATAGTAACAGTTGCCATAGGCAAAACTAACTGCGGATGGTTTATAAAATTTTCTGGTTTACTAAAACTAAGCAAGAACCAAATTTAACCTGACTGTGTTATCCCATAATTATTTTCCTTCGTCAAATTAATCCGTTTCATTTATTTCCTCATTTTGCGCAGGAAAGCCTGCCAAGGCGTCTCGAGCCTTGAAAAGTCAAGGCTCATGTGGGGTCTTACGTTATTGTACCAATG
>JACOUX010000034.1 GCA_016177615.1 Candidatus Woesearchaeota archaeon
GACTTAATAAAAATAGTGACAACTGCAAATTCAATAAATGACAACTTTACAGTATTTGAATTTCTAAGAAACAAAACCAATCTGATCTCATTCTGCATGAGCCAGAAAGGAGAGATTTCAAGGATACTTGCGCCAAAGTTCAATTCCAAAATCACTTACGCATCCATGGGAGGGGAAAAAGAATCTGCTCCTGGGCAGCTCACACTAAAAGAAATGCAGGAATTGTATCGCGTAAATTCCATTAACAAAGGCACCAATGTAATAGGGATAATAGGGGAATTTGCTGAAAACTCAATGTCAAAGTACATGCACAATCCTAATTTTGTGAAAAATAATCTTAATTTTATATATGTTCCATTCAAAGTCAGCCCACCTGAGCTAAAAGAGTTCATGAAAAACTTCAGGAAATTTAACTTTAAAGGAGCTGCCGTTACAATTCCCCACAAAGAAAGCATAATAAAATTAATTGACGAGCTGGACGACACAGCAAAACAGATTGGAGCGGCGAACACATTAGTCAATAACAGCGGAAAAATAACAGGATACAACACAGACTATTACGGAGCTGTTCATGCATTGAAAGAGCAAACAGAAATCAAAAATAAAAAAACACTCGTAATAGGCGCAGGCGGAGCTGGAAGGGCAATAGTTTACGGGCTAAAGAAAGAGGAATCAGGAATCACAATAGCCAACAGGACAAATGAAAAGGCAAAAAAGCTTGCAGATGAGTTTGAGGTACAGTTTGATAATTTTAGTAATATTAAAAAATTAATAAAAAACAATGATGTAATAATAAACGCAACGAGCGTAGGAATGTCCCCAAAAACAAATGATTCAATATTAAAATGGCAAGACCTTGTAAAAGGCAAGATTGTGATGGACATAGTCTACAAGCCGATAAACACAAAGTTAATCAACATGGCGAAAAAGAAAGGCTGCAGGGCAATCACAGGAGACAGAATGCTTATATACCAGGCAGTCAGGCAGTTTGAACTGTGGACAAAGGCAAATCCGGGTTTCGGTAATATGGAAAGAGAGTTAGTTTCTGCTATCAACAGAACTGAGAAAGGTGAGCTGAAATGACAGGAAATTCGTTCGGGCAACTGTTCAGGATAACGAATTTTGGAGAATCGCATGGAAAAGCGATAGGCATAGTCATAGATGGCTGCCCACCTATGCTGGAATTAGGTGCGAAAGACATCCAGAAATTCCTTGACAGGAGAGCGCCTGGGCAAAGCGAGGTCACGACACAAAGGCAGGAGCCGGATAAAGTTGAAATCATATCAGGAGTTTTCAGCGGAAAGACGACGGGAACTCCAATCTGCATGATTATTTTCAACAAAGACTTCAAGCCAGCAGATTACAGGGAAATATCGCAGGCATTCAGGCCAAGCCATTCTGATTTCACTTACCAGAAAAAATATGGAATAAGGGATCCAAGCGGAGGGGGGAGGAGCTCTGCAAGGATGACAGCAGGGAATGTGGCAGCGGGAGCGGTTGCTTTTAAATTACTAAATCAAAGATTCAAGACAGAAATAACTGCATACGTGAAACGGGTTAAGGATATTGTTGCGGACATCAATCCAGGCAACGTCAGCCAAAAAGATGTTGAGTCAAGCATTGTTAGGTGCCCGGACAAGAATGCAGCAAAGGCAATGATTGAGTTAATCGAATCTGCAAAAAACAGCGGCGATTCAGTAGGCGGAGTTATAGAATGCGTAATAAAAAATGTTCCAGCCGGACTAGGAGATCCAATATTCGACAAATTAGAGGCAGATCTGGCAAAAGCAATGCTCTCAATCAACGCAACAAAAGGATTTGAAATTGGCTCAGGATTTGAAGGAATAAAGATGTTTGGAAGCGAGCATAACGATACATTCATAATAAAGAATAAAAAAATTGCAACCAAAACAAACCACTCAGGCGGAATCCAGGGCGGAATCTCAAATGGAATGCCAATTATTTTCAGGGTTGCTTTCAAGCCAACATCAACAATCCAAAAAAAGCAGCAAACTGTTGACATTAAAGGAAAATCTATGAAATTGGCTGCAAAAGGAAGGCATGACCCTTGCGTCTTGCCAAGGGCAGTCCCGATTGTTGAATCAATGGCAGCATTAGTCCTGTGCGACCATTACCTAAGGCAGAGGGCGCAGTGCGGTGATAAATTTGATTGACGAGCTAAGAAAGATAATTGATGGGCTGGACGAGGAAATTTTGAAAATCCTCTCCAAAAGAAGGCATTTGGTTAAAGAGATTGCCAAACTGAAAGACGAGTTAAACATCCCGATCTTCGATAAAAAAAGGGAAGAGGAAATATTAAACAACCTGTCAAAAAAAGCTAAAGAACTGGGATTGGACCCTGATTCAATTTCAAGAATATTCTCCTCAATCTTCCAGGCATCCAGAAACAATCAGCAGGGCAAAATGAAAAAGCCCGAATGCGATATAAAACAGATAGGGCTGATGGGCTTCGGAAGATTCGGAAGACTAATTGTAAATCATTTGAAGGACTTTGAATTCCATGTTTTCGACTCTAAAAAAATAGAAGCAAAAGAAAATAACATGGTCCTTTCCTCTTTGAATGAGGCATGCAGTCAGGACATTGTAATATTGGCAGTCCCGATATCGGAAATAGAAAGCACACTAAAAAAAATAAAAAATCTCGTCAAAAAAGATTCTGTAATAATTGACGTCTGTTCTGTAAAAGAGCATCCTGTAAAACTGATGAAATCCATTTTGCCAAAACATGTGCAGATTCTGGCAACCCATCCTATGTTTGGGCCTGATACAGCATCAGAGTCACTGGAAGGAAGAAAAATTGTCTTGTGCAAGGTAAGAATAAAAGAGGGAATGTACTGCCAAATAAAAAAATTCCTTGAAAGCAAAAAACTGGACATAATCGAAACAACACCTGAAAATCACGACAGGGAAATAGCAAAGTCCCTTGCGCTGACCCAGCTCATAGGGAGGGCCCTCAACGAGATGAAACTGTCGGCCCTTGACATTGACACAAAGGGCTACAGGGAGCTGATGAGCATAAAAGACATTGCCAAGAATGACACCTGGCAGCTTTTTGAGGACATGAACAAATTCAACAGGTATTCAAAAGAAGTGAGGAAAAAACTCGCTAGCTCATTAAATATCATAGAAAAAAAATTAAAAAAAAATGAAAATAGCATACCAGGGAATAAAAGGAGCATACAGTGAGTTAGCTGCCTACAAGCACTTTGGAAATGATGCAGAACCTGTCGGCTATGACACGTCAGAGGAAGTTTTTGAGGCTGTCCTCTCATCAAAGTGCGATTTCGGATTGTTGCCTTTTGATAACACCATTGCAGGCAGTGTTGCGATAAATTACGACCTTTTATTGAAGAATGATGTTTATGTAACCGCAGAAGAATTTCTAAAGATAGACCACGCATTGCTCTCGCATAAGGGAAACAGAATTGAAGATATTAAAATAGTTTATTCCCATCCTCATGCCCTGGAACAATGCAGGGAGTTCATAAGAAAGCACAAGATGAAGGCAGTGCCGGAATACGACACGGCAGGCTCTGCTAAGCTAATCAAGGAACGAGACATTAAGCCAGAAGCATCAATCTCCCCTGAATTTTGCGCATCCATATATTGGCTGGATATAATAGCGAAAGACATACAGACGAACAAAAGCAACACAACTAAATTTCTTGCATTCGTAAGGAAAGAAAATGTTCCTAAAAACTTAAAGCATGAAAAGACAAGCATTGCGTTCAAGACAAAGCATTACCCCGGCGCCTTGATAAACTGCCTGCAAAGGCTGGCGAAGCATAATTTAAACCTTACCAAGCTTGAATCAAGGCCTGTTCCTGAAAACCCATGGGAATATGTCTTCTACGCTGATTTTGAAGGAGGAATAGAAGACGAAAATGTAAAGCTTGCATTAAGCGAGATGGAAGCTTCTTCTTTATTCCTGAAAATTCTGGGAAGCTATCCAAAAGGGAAATAAATCAACATCATTTTTGTTTTAGAAAGTTATATAAACACTGTGGGAACTTTTTCCCTTTAATGAGCAAGAAAAAGGAAGAGCAGGAAAGGCAGGAAAAATTCCAGCAGGAAATCTCAAGGATAATGCTTCCAAGGGGCATTCAGACTTTTGGCGTTATTGAGCAGAGGCTTGGCGGCTCAAGGATGAGGGTGAGGTGCCTTGACGGCAAGACGAGAATCTGCAGGATACCCGGCAGGCTCACCAGAAGGCTGTGGGTAAGGGAAAACGACATTGTGATTGTTGAGCCATGGGAGTACAGCGGGGACGAAAAAGGCGACATTGTCTACAAATACACGCCGACACAGGCTGGATTCCTCAGAAGGAAAGGCCATCTCAAGCAGCTTGAAGAGTTTGATGAGTTCTAAATTTATCACCACTATCCAATAGAAATATTTAAATATGGACATTTACTACCAATAGCAATGGCAAGGCAGAACATTAGCTTTATTGTGATGAATATTGTGCTGTTTTTTGTCCTGATGGGATTCATATTTTCAATATTTGACCTGCACGGGCTTTCCTTTATCTTCGAGTTAGGCGTACTTCTTGCGCTGATGTTTTTCCTTGCATTTTTGATGTTTTCCTTTTACCACAGGAAGAGGGGCAGCTGGCTGATAATAGCGGGATTGCTGTTTTTGCTCCTGCTGAACATGCTCGTCGTGCTGATATTAAAAAGAAAATTCGGCATTGCTGACATTGTGACCGTATTTTTCTCCCTGCTTGGGATAATTATAGCCGTGCTTAACATGGCATTGGCAAGAAGCAGGGAGCCAAAGCGCGAGGAAGATGAATCAAGATATTATTATCCATACATGGGAAAAGCAGAGCCTGCTGCGGAGCACAGAAAAATAGAACCATCGGTTGAGAAAACGTTTACTCCTGGCAAATATGTTGCCAGCAGGAAAGCGAACAAGTTTCATTCCGCAAAATGCGACTGGGCAGCCAGGATAAGCAGGGAAAACCGGGTCTGGTTTGATTCCAGGGAAGAGGCTCAGGGAAAAGGGTTTATGGCGGATAATTGTGTGGCTTGAAATGACTATTTAGCGACTATTTCTTCCATAGATGGAATATCAGGATGATTACGCTTATTGTCACAGCGCTGTCCGCAATGTTAAACACTGGCCATATCCTGAAATCGAGGAAATCAGTTACTGCTCCATAAGCTATCCTGTCGATTAGATTTCCAATTGTGCCGCCGAGGAGGAGCCCGGCGGAAAACTGCATGAGCTTCTCATTTTGCTTGATTTGCCTGATATAATAAATGATTATGAATGCAGCTGCAACTGAAAATAAAATGAAAAACAGGTTGTATCCCTTGAACAATCCGAATGCAGAGCCGGTATTTGTTATGTAAGTCATGTGAAAGAAATTTCTGATTACAGGAATAGAATCATTAAGATTGATTAACTGCCTTGTCAGTAACTTGCTTACCTGGTCCAAAAGCACGGTCAAAATCGCAGTTAAGAAAATCATCAAGTGTTTCTTGCCCATTTTTTATTCTTTTTTACTGCGCCCATAACTTCTTATTTGGTCTATAATCAAATGCAAAATTCTGGAAATATACTCTTTGTAATCGCCTTTGTCAGCAATATCTAATGATTGGTAATAGCCTTCTCTTTTTTCAAATGGTATAAAAAACATTGGAAAACCTTTTTTCATTAAAATAAAGTTCATAATTGCCCTTGCAGTTCTTCCATTTCCATCTTCAAATGGATGTATCCATGTTAATTTTGCATGAATTAGAGTAGCCAATTCAAAAGGATGCAACTTATTTTTATTTGTGCTATACCACTTAAAGAAGTTAAGCATGTGTTTTTTGACTTCTGTATAAGATGGGGGAATATGCGTTGAGCCTTGTATCTGCACATTGAAAAATCGTATTCTTCCACTATAGACTACACCTGTGTTTTTTGTAAGGATGCCATTGATTTTTTCAAGGAATTTTGTGTTTAAGTCTCCTTTATAACTTTTTATATAATCCAAACATTCTTTTCCATTTATTGCTTCATTATAATCTTCTGCACGTATGCCCGAAGGAATCACTTTATCTTTTAGGATAAGGGCAGTCTGCCTTAATGTTAATCTATTGCCTTCAATTGCATTAGAATGATAAGTAAAACGTATTACAAAATCCTCATTCAATTTTTCTTTTACACTTTTCGGAATGTGCTTTAGCCATGTGCTGTAACTCTCTTTTAAATCCTGTAAAGTTTCTGCGTCATGCTCTGCAAGATAAGCATAGTTTGAAGATTTCAAGAATGGCTTTGATTTATCTTCTATCTCTTTGGCATATTTTTTTAGTTCTTCTTTTGAAGGTTTTTTATCCCCTAAGAAAATTCTGATTTTTTTCCACTTGTTTAAGCTAAGCCTTACGTTTTTTGTAAGGTAGTAATATTCCTTATTGTTACGTTTTATGGTTTCTATGTAAGTCATATAGTATTGTATGGGCACATAATATATAAAACTTTCGGTTAATTGTGCACATACATTAATTCAAGGGACCAATTATTTAATAATACCTTTTCCTTCTTGAGTCTTCCTGCTCCCCCCTGGCAATTGCTTCTATGTTTGCAAGCCTTTGGTTGATGCTTTCGATGGATGCCCTCAAGGCATCTAATTTACTGGAGATCACCTCAAGATTTTTTGATGCAATGAAGCTGTCGCTTCCGCTATAAGAAGGCTGGGAGTAAGATGGCTGCTGGAAAGAGGGGCTTTGAAATGAAGGAGACTGCTGGAAGGAAGGATACTTCTGCAGAGGCTGGGGCTGCCCAGTGTCCATTCCCATTCCAAGGTCAGGAGAAGGCCCGGCTCCCACATCAAGCCCCATATCCTTATCAAGATTGAAGTCTTTGCCCAGGTCGCCAAAATCATCTTTTCTCTTCCAGAATGCAAGCTTGCCGAAAAATCCCATCTATACACCTCTTTTATTAAGATATTTTAATTTTCCTATTTAAAGATTGTTATTATATTCCCCCCTTTAACATCATGTAAGCCACTCCTACAGCAAATGCGATGAACGTGACAAAAAGCAGCATGTGAAAGAATTTCCTAAACAATTCATGGACTATGAGCATTACCAGAAAATAGCCAAGGATAACAGCGACAATAACGGTCAATGCCATTTTTCAGTTATTAAGCGCCTCTTTTTTATAGTGACTGCAGCAGCCTTTGAGTGGGCATTTGTAGCACAGAGGCTGCTTCCTGCACACATTTTTGCCCAGTTCCACAAGCAATGCATGGTACTCATTAAATAACTTTTCGCTATTTTCAAGGCTCTTCATAAACAACTGCTGCAGCCCGCCATAGGATTGCTCCTTAAACCCAAGCCTCTGAAATATCCTTTTTGTGTAAGCATCAACGACAAAAATCGGCTTTTTTGCTGAGTAAAGTATTATTGAATCTGCTGTTTCTGGGCCAATTCCATTGACAGAGAGAAGCTCTTTTCTTAACTCCAGAATGTCAAGGCAAAACAATTCTTTTAAATTTCCATTATACCTCTTAAGCAGAAAATCACAAAAATTTTTCAGCTTCATTGCCTTTTGATTATGATAGCCGGATGATTTTATGATTTCTGCCAATTTTTGTTTTTTTATCTTGCTTATTTTGTCAATATTGATTAAATTATTTTTGTTCAGCTCAACAATAGCTTTCTCGACGTTTTTCCAGTTCGTGTTTTGCGTCAATATTGCGCCAAAGCAGACTTCAAGCTGCTGCTTTTCGTTTTTAGGGCCTCCGGAGTAATCTGGTTGGAGTTTTCCTTGAGGAGTTACTGGCCACCAGAGCTGGGGGCCGAAACTAGAAAATAAATTTGTATAGATAGAATAAATCTTATTCATAGGGCTTGCATCTTGATTGTTATATTTAAGTTTGACTATTAAAATTGGTTAGTTAAGAATGGTAGTTTTTAGTTCTATTCTCATATCTGTTTAATAGTAATCTAAGCTTGGTTTCCAATACTTGATTTTGGATACGATCCCTTTGCGGCCTAACAGCGCCAAAGTCATGAGCAAACTGCTCAAAAGGCACTTTATACTTATCCCATACATGATGGCTTTCGTAAATTTTCTTAAGTGATTCCTGGCTCAGCATTTTTAAGAAATCAGCACTGCATTTATAACTCCGTCTTGGCCTGGCCTTGAGGTTATCCTTGCCTTTCCCAGCTCCGTGTCAATCACAGAGCCTTTTGTCATTATGTTTCTCCTTATGAAGTGCCTGTTCGCAGGATTGTCTGTTATAGTTTTAATCCTGATTTGCTTAAATGATTTTGACTTTGGATCATAGAGGTTGGCTGTGTCTGCTCCAAGCATCCTGAGCTTTCTGTTTGCGCCCATCACCCTGAGGATTTGGACTCTTTTCTTTCCAAGCTTTGTGAAAGACGGCTCCCTACCTAATTCATGCTGCCTTTTCTTCCTGTAATCCTTGTACCTTGCGCCTGACTGCTTTCTTTTCGGCCTTGACTGCGATAATGCCATGACGAGAAGAAATTTTTATCGCTTTAAATAGGTTTCTATATTTTATTTTGCCCAATCCCAATGCTACATACAAATTTATTTTTATATTTCCAGATAAGAATATTTTTATTATTTTTCCAGAACTTCCATAAGCTTTAAATATTCAGGGAAAAATTCATTTTTTTGATGGAGCAAAAACTTAATCATTCTGCAAAAAAAGACGAGCTGAAAGCACAAATGCATGCAAGGGACAAGTCAAAGCTTGCTGCCACTTCACATAAGTTTGAGCCGCTCGAAGCCCTGGAACTAGCTAAGATAAAAAATTTTGACGACCTTGCGCTGGGAATGTCAAAGACAGCATTCGGCGGAAGAAGCGTCGGGGAGGCTGTTGATGTTATGTATGGGATGGTCTCGGATCCTGACTGCTTTGTTGTAGGGACTTTTTCCGGCGCAATGACTGTTGCGAAGATGGGCCTGATGATATGCGACATGATAGACAGAGGAATGATAAATGCAATCGTAACAACAGGGGCATTAATGACTCACGGCTTTGTGGAATCTGTAGGGATGCGGCATTTAAAGTACGATTTTAAAACATCTGACATAGACTTGTATTTCCAGGGGTATGACAGAGTGCATGACACATTGGAGGTTGAAAAAAATCTTGATGATGTAAGCGAAATTGTCGACACTATACTTGACAAGTTTGATCCCGATGAAGTGCTTTGCAGCCATAAGATGACAAAACTGCTAGGCGAATACCTGCACAAAAATTTAGAAGGGCGCGGCATATTAAAATCTGCTTATGAAAAGAATGTGCCTGTTTTCATTCCTGCCTTTACTGATTCTGAGCTGGGATTGGACATAGCCTTGCACAACAGGCAAAAAATTATCAGAGGCGAAAAACCGATAAATTTTAATCCATTCTTGGACTTGGAATATTATACAGAAATCGTGCAAAAGCAGAAAAAGCTTGGAATTTTCACAGTAGGCGGAGGCGTTCCAAGAAACTGGGCGCAGCAAGTTGGCCCATACCTGGATCTGGTGAGATGGCGAATCCTCGAGAAGGGAAAAAGCGAGTCTTATTTCGCCAAGGAAGGTGACCCATACTTCAAGCGCTTTAATTACGCTGTCAGAATCTGCCCAGAGCCCATATACTGGGGAGGGTTATCCGGCTGCAGCTATTCCGAAGGCGTTTCGTGGGGCAAATTCGTTCCTGAAAGCGAAGGGGGAAAATTTGCAGAAGTTCTGAGCGATGCGACAATTGCATGGCCGATAATCCTGAAAGCTGTGATGGAAAGGATGGAAAAGAATAAAAAATGAAGACTTCTTGCTTGAATGTAAGAAAATCCAAAAATGGAAATGGGGTTTTTGCGGACAAAAATTTTGAGCATGGTGAAGTTATACTTTATTTTGAAGGGAAATTTCTGGATGACGAAGATATAGAATTTGGCAGTTACGAAGACCAGCATGGTTTACAAATTGATAAAAGAACATATTTAGTTTCATATGGATTAGATGACTTTATTAATCACTCATGCAGCCCAAATTGCGGCGTTAAAGAATTCAATGGAAAGTTTATTTTAGTCGCAATCAGAAGCATAAAAAAATTCGAAGAGATAACATTTGATTACTCGACTTGGGCTGATTATTCGACATGGATGAAAGGGCCTCTTTGGAAAATGAAATGCAGTTGCGGAAGCAAAAATTGCAGAGATATAATACTGGATTTTAAGTTCATTCCCCTTCACCTTAAGAAAAAATATATTAAATTAGGTATGGTTCCCAAATATACTTTAGAAAAGAATAAAAAGTAATTAAGAAATGTTCTATAAATGGATTATATTGGTGATTTAGTCAAAAGGAAAATAGATATTTTGAGGGGGTATTGGTTCTTTAATGAATTTATGGATGCTGATTTGCCTAATAGGAAGGTGTTTCTTGAGGGTTTGATGCCTTTTTTGGGCGATTTGCGCAATAGGGGCTTTAATAAAAGAGAGCTAAAGATGCTTGAGCATCTTTCCTTTCTTTCAACTTATCCAAAGGAAAAAAGATCTTTTGCGCTTCAAAGATGGCTAACAGCAGAATTAACTTCTGAGTTCATGAGCATTAAGTTAGTTAAGAACCCTCTTGATAAAGATTTAAGGAAATTTTATAATGAGATATATAAGGATGTTTTTAGCGAGGATGAACGTGAATCCTTAACAAAATTGAGGGTGTGGATATTGGGAGAAGCTTGTGCAAAATGGATTCCGAGACGATTAGATGATTGGTGGGATTCTAAATATTACAGAAATTTTTATGGTGAAGTGGTGCACCCCAGATCTTATGTGCTTATTGCCAAAATTAAAGGCGTAGTAGTCGGTGGAGCCTTTGTCAACACTCTTACTACAGATAAAATAAGCTTTATGACAATTGATTTTTTTCTGATAACGTTGCAGCATTTGAGCGAAATTGAAGAGCTTAAGGAATTCAATTCAGGCGAATACAAAGTGAAGCTGTCTATAGCATTGTTTGAAAGGTGCAAGCACTATGCGGTCAAGGATGCGGTTCGATTTGGCGATAAAAGGCCATTATTTCTTCTTGGTGAAGCTAACGATCCAGTAAAAATGTACAATAAAGGAAAACTTAATCGCGAACATGATACAGAAAATCCTGTGCTGAGGCTTCGCTTGTACTCAATAATCGGTTTTAGATTTTTGGATTTTCCGTATATCTCGCCTCCAATGGGAGGAGATTTGGAGCCTCTCGACTACCAATATTCAATTATTTACCCATTTAGCCCTGTTGGCAGCGAGCTTGATACTCAACTCTACAAACATGCTCTTGTAACCTATCTTAGCATGTGGGCGGATGTAGCCAAACAACCTGTTAAGGGAATGATTGATAATTTGGACAACCTAATAAGGCAAAGAAAAATGATTAAATTGCTGAATTTTAAGGAATTAGGAATCCCACAAGAAATTATAAATGCATGCAGACAAATTAAATGGAAAATAAAAGATTGAATATAGCAATATTAAGTTTATCCGATAAGTATTTATTCAAGCTAATTACTGATTTTTTATGGAATTTTTTGAATTAACCGCCATTCTTGTATTCTTGCTTGTGGCTATATGGGTTGGCTATCTGATTGGGGTCTTTGTTTCAAAAATCAAGCATAAGGGCAAAATCCCTGAGATAAGGGAAACCGCGATAAGACAATCAAGGGCAGTCTTAAGCGGGCAATTTTCGGAGCAGATTGCACCTTACATGCCTGACTTTCCCTACAAGCCGACAGAGGCAAGGTTCATAGGCAAGCCAATTGATTTTATAGTGTTCAAAGGCATGGATGACAAAAAGATTGATGAGATTGTTTTTGTGGAAGTCAAGAGCGGGCAAAACAGGCTTAATGAAGTGCAGAAATCGATGAAGTCTGCTGTTGAAAATAAGAATATTAAATGGGCTGAGTATAAGATTCCTATAAATCTAACAAAAAAAATTTTGTAAAGTTTCATTTCCGCAAGACTATCATCTTGCCATCAACTGCATATTTGTAAGATTCCGAATCAAAATTAGGCCTAACATCAAAATCATAATAAACCTCAACTCCATCGACCATACCGCTTCTATCCCTCCTTCGTCCAGGAAAAAAAGATGAAGTCCCTCCGGCTGTCAAATCCTCAACTAGAAGAAAGTACTGCTCTAAGCCATCCTGCCTTTCCGCCTTAACACAACCACAAATTACTGGAACTCTTTTTCCTTCTTGTTGTTCCAAGACTAGTTTATTGTGCATTGAAACTAAATCGTCTATATAACTTTCGCAATCTGCCCTCTGAAAATCCGGATACCAATCATCAGCCTGTCTGGTTGCTAGCCATAAATTTCCCACTTTGCCAATGCGATAATGATAATGGTTTGTCCCTTTATCAAGAAAAGAAATCTCCTTGTAACCCCTAAGCAGAGTAGGGTCGGTAAAAGCGTAAACTCTCAAGTTTCTCATAAATGATTCATCAAGCTCAATTTTCGGCTTGAAATCTAGAAAATATTCAAAAGGATCCATTTTATTAGTGTGGGGGCATTTGACTTATAATCTTTTCTGTAACTACTTTCCAATAACTACAAAATCGAAACCTTTATAAAGGGTGGATTATATTATTACTATCTATGAGTAATAACATTATGAAATGCGAATTCTGCACATATAGCTGGAGCTCCAGGGTTGAGAAGCCGAAATCCTGCCCAAGGTGCAAGAGAAGGTTCGACTACAAAGAGGCAAGGCTGGCTCTTGAAGAGATTGGCAAGCAGTTCGGATATAACCTGGGTGGTCTGCAATGAGCCTCGATGAAAAAGTTGCGGACACAAAGGAAAACAGAGGCTTCATCAGGAAAGCAGGAAGCCTTTTATGGAAGCTTGGAATGGCTGCTGCAACGACTGCATTAAGCATGGCGGCATTGCCTGCTATAGGCGCGTCCGCGTCGCTAGGCATAATAGTAGGAGGCGCGTTTGCAGGCGGTGGCGCCCTTGGAAATATTCTAAAAGGAAAATCACTGTATGAAACGGTAAGCAGCGCTCTAACAACATACTCGGGCGTTAATGCGGTAATTGCACCGATGGTATGGCTAGGAGGCGCTACATTTCCGCTAATTCCCAATGAAACAATCATCGGAAAGGCTGCAAGGACTGCTTACGCGATGACAGCGTACAACGCTGCGTTTGTCGGCCAATACAGGGCCGCAACGCACCTTGTAGATAATTATCTCAGCCCGTTTGGAATTACTAAATCAATAACAAATAATTTCTATAACGAGTGGAAGAGGATAGGCTTAGGGTTTGGATTAGCTTACGGGCTAGACGCAAACGGAATAAGCACAATAATGGGATGGCCGACATTTGCCCTGAACGCGCTTCCATTGGGCTTCTATAACGCAGTGAAGCCAGTGCCTGTAAAGGCCCCCGAAGCAGGGAAAGGATATTCTCCCGGGGTTAAAGCTGCACCTGCTCCGGCCCACTAATTGATTTTTATTTTTAAATTCAGTTTTCAAAACCTTTATAAAGAAGGCAAGTTTCTTTATCGATATAACTTTTGAGGTGTTTTTATTTGATGGAACCAGCAAGACCATTGGACGCATTGAACAAGGCAAGGGACAAGAGAATTCTTGTTGAATTGAAGAACAACAAGCAGTACATAGGAAAGCTGAAATCATTTGACATACATATCAACATTGTCCTTGAGGATGCTGAAGAGAGGGCAAACGGCGAGGTAACCAGGAAGCTTGGAGTTGTTTTCATACGGGGAGATACAATTACAATAATATCCACAGACTAGATTTCTGCGATAAGGTGACATGTCATGAAGGGAACATCTTCAATGGGCAAGAAGTCCGGAAAGAAGAACATGATTTACTGCCGGAGATGCGGCAAAAGGACTTTTAACCTCAACAAATCAAAATGCGCCTCATGCGGATATGGCAAGAGCGCGAGATTAAGAAAATATAACTGGCAGAAGAAGATCAAATAAGCCATATTCTTGATATCATGCCATATTCTTGTAAGGAAAATTGTTATACGTATTTTGCCCAATTGGTTTTATGAATTCAATCAATTTAGAAAAAACTGCTTCTGCCCATACAAGACCAGTAACCAGGATTCAGCTCACGATTCCGAATATCGGATCCCTGGATGACTTGAAAAACTATCCGATAGGGGCATGGGTAAATGTAGCTCCCAGAGAGAGCGTAAATCCTGAGCCAATGATATTTGCGGGGAAGGATTTGCTGGACAACTATGGCCAATTTTATTTCATCAAGCCTGAAGGAAAAAGCTATACGGTTTATTTTGCACCAGGGAGCCTAATTGATTTTCCCGGCTATGTAAGCTTTAGGCTCTTTCAGAGCTTTGATCGGTCGGTTGAGCCAAATACTGAAGATTACACGAAAACTAAAAAGGTTTCTGAGCAGACGCCATTACTGAAGGCGCAGAGGATTAACTAGTAGGATAAATCTTTGTCTCGTCGTCGACAGGTTTTCATCTGCCCCAATACTGATTTGTAAGCTGATAAAACTTTCAAGCAATCCCAATAGTTGGCAAAGAATCCTGGCAAATAATACAGGCCCATCATCAAAAACAACAACTTTTTTAAAGAATTATCTTTACTGTGTTCTTTATGCGGAGGTGCCGGAGCGGTCAAACGGGATAGTGGACAATAATCCCTTTTTATGTCTGTCCAAGCTTAGGTTGACCATGGCAGTAGAAGGTGTAATGAGCATCTTGCTATGATTAAATGACACCTATTGGCTTAGTGCCTACGCAGGTTCGAATCCTGTCCTCCGCATTCATACTTTTTGTGATTTGAAGCGAAACATTTAAATAGTCTTTGACTTCTTAGGTATCTTGTGATGTAAAAGTGTCTCTAAAAGTTCATAACGAGGGAATAATAGATCCTCATGGCAATAAGAAGAAATATGAAAATTGGGTTAAAGATGGAAGGCTTTTTAGTTATGTTAGCGGGCAAAATAGAGAACTAATATCCAGGTTTATGCAAGACATGGAATCTGGCTATAACATCAATCTTCAAAAAAAAGGTGGCAGAAGCTATTCAAGGCTAAATGCTTTAAGGGTTAGACTGCCGCAAATTGCTGGTTTCTTTCAAACTAAATATAAAAAAGAATTGTCTAAATTGACGCCAAAAGAAGTTGTTTCTTTATTCAATGAGATGGAAAAGGGTAAGCTGAAAAAGAAAGATGGAAATTCATACAAGAGCTGGAAGGATTACGTTAAGGATTTTAAGAGTTTCTGGCATTGGTATATGAGATATATGAAAAGAGAAAAGCAAACTTTAATTGAAGATATAACAGAAGAATTGGATGGCACAAGCATAAAGAAAAGAGATTTTGTTTATGTTACCCATGAAGAACTCAAAAAGTTAGCGGATAATGCAAAATTTGAATATAAAGTTTTGCTTTGGTTTCTGTTTGATTCCGGAGTGAGAGCTCCGCAAGAAGCGGCAAACATTAAAGTTTCTGATATAACAGACGCTGGCGAAAAGGAGCCTTTGATGTTGGATGTAAGGGATGAAATTTCAAAAACATTCGGCAGAAAAATAAAATTGATGCTAAGCTCAAACTTGATAAGAAGGTATATTAAAGAGAATAATTTGGCAAAAAATGATTTTTTGTTTAGAATTTCTCCGAGAGTAAAAAACCAGTATATTAAGAGGCTTGGCGAAGTCGTGTTGAAGAAAAAGGGATTAACAATGTACGATTTTAGGCACGCCTCAGCCTGCTATTGGCTGCCAAGATATAAAACCCAGTCTGCATTAATGTACAGGTTCGGATGGAAAAATCCTGAGATGATTGAATATTACAGCCAATTCTTAGGGATGAAAGACAGCATTACTTCAGATGACTTGGAAGACTCAGAAACCAGAACTGAATTGCAGAAAGCTGTGGAGCAAGAAAGAAATCAGAGGCAGATAATGGAAGAAAGGATGAACTCAATGCAGCAGGAAATGGAGACATGGAAGCATGAAATAACCAAGATCATTGCTGCCGATTTAAAGAAAAAATTGAAGATAACAGCTTGATTAAACCTATTTTTTCTACAATTAAAATTATTTTGTCTTGCGAGAAGGTGAGTGGATGTAGGAATATAACATGACCAAACCAATAGAAATTAACAATACAATTAACGCAAGCATAAAAGAATTGAATACAACACTAAAAATAATCAAAAAAAAGGATATGAATATTATCATCAAAAATGAGCCTAAACTTAATTTCATTCCCTCTTTAACAGATAATTCTCTATCTTTGTCCATAGTCATAATTGTATAAATTGTTATTTAAGAAATTTTCCACCTTTATCTGTGAAACTTCCAGTCAATATCATAATAATATCAATAATAATTCCAATACCAGCTACGCCTACCGTAAAAAAATAAATTATTCCAGTGCCAACTTTACCTACATAGAACCTGTGCACCCCTAACCAACCTAAAAAAATTGCTAAAACTAAAGCAATCCATTTGTTTTTTACACTAACTTCCTTATGATATTTTTCAGCCATAATTCCACTCCTAAATATTTTTACTTATCTTTAACACAAACCCTTAGTAAAATCTAACAATTCTGAAGTTCCTGAAGTCCACATATAAATTTCCATACAAGCACTTTTTAGCTCTAATTCTATTCCAAGAATGCCATCAGAACATTCTTTAGCTCTTTTGTAACAGCTATTTAGAGCTTCTTGTTTAGATGTTTCTCCACTCTGCGTCTCAGGGCTTTGTCCCACTAAATCATCTATCAGTTGATCTACTTCGCTTTGTTCGGTCATACAGCAAACTTGTCCTGAAGGGCAGTCCTTTTGACCTACATCAGAGTATTTAGCGCAGTTGGACGAACATTTGAAAGGTGAATTACATTTATTCATTAACTCTTTTACTTTAGCTTTGCTTTCTTCCATTGCTTCATCTATAACTTGGTCTACTTTTTCTTTCTGAGTTGTATCTATGCCTATATTTTTTATGTTAGATAAGGCTACTTTAACTTCTTTGGTAGAAACCCAATCTCCCCTTATAATTAAATTTAAATTTTCTGATTCTTTTGGCAATTCAAAAACAACAGCTCCAGAAACTGTTAAAGAAGGCTGAAGTTGTTTGCCAAATTCTAAATAATCAGCAATATAAAAAATATCATCAGAAAGTCTATCAAATTGTCTTTCTTGATTATCAATTACTTTAAATCTTGGGGTAAATATTTCTTTAGTTTCTTTTGCAGTATTTGTTATATCAAGATAAACCTTTATGAATTTACCATTGGTTTTTTTGTCAGAAAAAGATGTCCCCATTTCTGTGAATGTCTCTGCTTTTATTACTTTGTAAGTTAAATAATCAACATTTATATCTTCATTCATAGAATAAATCTTTTCCTTTACTTCTTGTTTTTGTGGGATTTGTGTTTTAATTTCATCCTCTTTTTGAGATTTTTGTTCAACTTCCTTACCCACATTTCCAGTTATTGCATTAATTTCAGATGTTTTTTGTGCAGGTTCAGTTTTTGCTTCAGTATTTGTTGGTATTTCTGCTATGCGCTCTGTGCATCCAATTATTAGAAAAATAGAGATTATTGAAATAAACGTATATACAACGTTTGATTTCTTCATCTTTAATCACTCTTTTTTATAACAGCCATTAAGCCAGCTATTATAAGGAGTATAAAAGACAAAGAATAGGCAAAACTTATAGAGATTACTCCTCCAACTGCACTCACAATCATAAGCCATCCGCCCAATTTAGTTTTGCTTTTTACTAATGAAGCACCAACAATGCCCAGAATCGAAAATAAAATTGCAACCCAGCCTAAATTTACAACCATTGACGCACTTTTAGCACCAAAAGCCCCAGCCAACCCTCCAACCATCAAAGCGAAAATTGCACCAAAAAATCCGAATATACCTCCAATTAATCCTAAAACAAATTCAACTGTTCTTTTTCCCATCAAAACACCCCAAATTTACCTATATTTGAAAGTCCTATTTAAATAAATTTCGCTTATCTTTATGTTACGCTGATTATCACGCTTTCTTTTATTCTGATTATTACGCTATGGTTTTATGAATGACGAAATAAGGATATTCTTAGCAAGAAGTAAATTAAGAGCCAAGATTTTGCAAGAGTTAGAAGATAAGCCCCAGATAGCATCATTTTTGGCAAAGAAAATCAAAAAACATAGAGAAGTTATAAGCAGAATATTTTTGGATTTACAGAGAAGAAAGTTAGCTGTCTGTACAAATCCGAAAGCTCCGAGCTTCAGATATTATAAAATAACAGAGAAAGGCAAAAAGGTGCTTAAAGAGTTGAGAAATTGAATTTTCAAAATCTGACAAAATTTTGTCGAATACGGCAAGGCGACTTTATATAAGCCAAAAAGTTGACCTCTACCCCCCTTTACTGAAGACATAAGAGAATAAACAAAACTGAGCACAAGCTAATGCAAAACGCGCACTATTGCTATACTTTAAGTTTGCAGGAGCTTTCCTCAGAACTGCCGGAGATAAAGCCATGTGGCTTGTTGTGATTATTTTAACCCACGCCTCTAAAATAGTTGGAAATTGGAATAGATACTCGTATCGTTATGACAATTTCCAACACCACTTTAAAGTGGCATAGGCTTGTTTTTTGTTTCAGACTGAAAGGCTGGGGGTTTGTTAAAAGTCGGAGTTTCTGCCTTGCAGATACCGATTTTAAGCGACTTTGGAGCGGACAAGCCCCTCAAAAAACAAGCCTCAATAGAAAGGAGGCTTGAGAATGGGGAAAGACGTCAAAGGTTGAGGCGGTTGTGATTGAAATGAGGAGCGGATTAGTGACGAGTTTTTAATCACGTTCGCCTTTGCTTTGACTGAATTTCAACCGCAACCAGCGCAAATCGATTTAAGTGCAGATTGTTTGGAACGTGTGAAGAATGAACTCGTGAGAAATTCGGAAAGCCTCTTTGTTGGGCGGGATTAAATAAAAAAAATGAGCTGTCAAATAAACGTCACCCATAAAAACATGAGCTGTTAAGTTAGAATGGTATAAATTTATTTTTAAGGTATGTTTTTTGAAACTGTTAAGTTTATGTTTGATAAGGGATTTAACATTATTGATTTTCATATGTAAAAATGTTGGTTTTATTCAGAACTTTTAATAAAATTATTTAAACCCACTTTATATTTATTCTCCCACATTTTAACTTCATTTTCATCCATGTTTTTAATTATTCCCTTAAATTCATTTGTTGATTCAAATTCTATTAAATATTCTGTAAGACAATCCTTTAATTTATTGCATTTAGAACATAAAAATTTCAATTTTTCAAAATTATCTTCATAGGTATATGAAGTAGTGATAGGCTGTACTGGTAAATCAACTTCAATAAATGAAAAATTAAGTTTTTTATTTATTACTTCATCTAATAAATCCAATTCAATTTCATAACCTTCAGATGTAAGACTGATCTCCTTTCCATTAGAATCTAATTTTCCATACCTAAATGCCCATAAACCACATTGTCCATCTGGTATTTTATTAGGATAATTATGATATCTCATTAATGAGAACACTTCAAATCTTTCAATTAAATATCTAAAGGAGTCTATGGCTTTATGTTTGATTCTATGTGCCATAACACAAGACAGGTTAGAATCTGAAATTAATTCTTGAAATATTTCTGATATGTAACTATAAGGAATTTTTCCAGAACCATCACAAATAATCACAAAATTAGGAGGTTGGGGCATATTGTTTAGTGCGTCTAATATCATTCTGCCTTTTGGAGAAATTTCCTTAGATTGATTCGTTGCAACATATGAATAATCTAAACCTGGAAATCTAACATCAATATGGTTAGCACCTAAAATTGTCAAATCTTTATGTATCTTATTACTTAATTCAAGAGTAATATCTGGTATCTTCTTCTCATAGTTTCTTATGGGAAAGAGAAGAGCAATCCTCATTTAAATCCTCAACTATTTTGGAGAAGCAGCAATTGTAAATTTGTGTATATCATTCAGAGGACCATTAACGGTTATATATGAATCTTTAACCAAAAGCAGATTATTTGCAGGATTGGTCCCTTTTAGTCTATTATCATTTGGGTCAATATACATATATTTAACAAACCTCAAATTAGGATATGCATTTCGTAAATCACCAATGGTTTTAAATTTTGAAAGCACATCGCAAGATTCCCTCAATGGCATTTCTAAACTTATATTTTCAGACATTTGATTCCGACCTCTTTTTTAAATATAGATAAAACTAAATGGTTTATCTCGATAAATAAACTAGATGTTGGAGTTTATTTTTATTTGTGTACTGGAGTATATAAGTGAGATATTTTCCATATTAACAATAATTATTTTATAATAACTTATATATAAAGATTTCGTTTTTTGACAAGAAAAAATTTATAAATATATTTTTTGAAGAATAGGTGACGTTTAGTTGACAGCTTAAAAAAAGAATAAAATAAATGGCTGTTTATTCAACAGCCATTTCATTCTCGAGTTCGCCGAGAATGTTGTAAAGTCGCTTCACAGCTGACTTAAAGCCCTTGGCTTTTGAGTCATTTCGACTCAAATCAGGCGGGGAGTTGGAATAAACCAACTTCGCGCTCAAGCCAAGCCGAACTCCATCGATCTGCTTGTGAAGCTTACCGATGTATGTGCCTGCGTCTTTGAACTCAGGCTCATGCTCTTCTTCCTGAAGAGCTCGGTTTTTGGCTTCAGCCAAGCCAGCATTTATTACTTCGCTGGCTTCTCTTTTTGTGAGGTTTTCGAAATCAACCTCACCATCTACAAAACCCCTTTTCTGAAGGTTTTGTATAAACCTTAGCTGCTTTTCAGTTGCAGCTATATATTCTTGTGTTTGCATTTTGCAAACCTCAGCTTAGGGGAAGGTAACCTTCCTTACAGCTATTGATTTGCTGTGGGCATCCACGCCCAGAGTGGACATTCAGCTTGGCTGACAATCTGCGGGAAACCGATTTTCAGAATGGAAATTGGCGCTGGATACAACGGAGATTATAAGAGAAAACCGAAGAGGTTGTCTTTTATTTCGTTGGGTTTTAACCCGACTCAACCCTGAGTATCAAAACAAAGGCGGTTTGCCCGTTGTTCGAATTGAACAGCCTTTCCAACAAGAATAATAGAACTTGGAAAGGGAAATATTTTTGTTTGTTGGTGAATGAACCATAAGAACAAAAAATCTTTCGGCAAACCGCCGACAAGTATAAAAAGAGGTTCTATTAAATTAATGGTATGAACCAGCAAGGCAATCCAAATATTTCTGAAGAATCTCGCAAGTGGAGAGAAAGGACTCCTGATTGGCAAGATGTATTAGCTAAAATCTCTAAGGAACGTTCAACAGGTCCAAGAACAGACTTTGGAAAATTTAGGACTTCTTTAAATGCTCTAAAAATTGAACAAATAGTTTGATTTAGGCTTAATTTTTAAGTAGTGAAAACTTAAAATACATTTTTGTGGCTACGCCACTTAGTTATTTGATATTTATTTCTCTTGCTCTACCCCTGAGATTTGCCAATTCTATACAATGGATTTTGTATGAAATCCCAAAATGTCTGGCTTAGAGCAAGAACTATGCATATATGTTTTAGTTTTGATTGTTTTATTTCTCTTGCTCTTGCCTAAAGATTTGTTAGTTTTGTACAACTTCAACAACCTCTTTAATCGATTCTTGTATGCGATAATAACTTCCATCCCTATAGACTAATCCCAATTCGCATAATCCTTCAATTTGGAACACAGGATTGTTGCAATCTAAATCTTGAACATGATTTACTTGTATTTTATTGCCATTTTGTTGCATTATTTCTAAGATATACCTCTGAGATTGGGTTAAAAGCTGTTTCTTTGCCATCTCATCTAATTCCTGCTTTTTGACATCAATCCAATTTCTGAGCATTGTTCCCCACATAAGCTCTAAAAGCCGGTAATCTTCCTCTTTTGCTGCAAAGCTTGGATCAGGCTCGCATAAACATCTTGTCTTGATTAGCCCATCTATTAAGCAATTTATATGGTGTTTGTACCTTGCTGTATAAACATCCCTTACTTTTTCCGGCAAAATGTCTGTTTCTGTGTATCTGTTATAGACTTCATTCACGTTTTCATTGTCATAAGAGGCCCTGAAGGTCTGCATATAATCATAAATTGACAGCCATTTGTCTTTGTCTATTTTCAGCTTAGTTTCTTCTTTACCTTCCCCTTTTTCTATAAATTTAATGTGCTTTTTATCCAGGTACCATACCAATAATCTTGACAAAAAAGGATTGTCTATTCTTTCGCATAGCTCGGGCATTGTTTTAGTGCCATATATATCATTGCTTACAGCCAATAGCTTTGATTTCATTGAGCCTACTAAGCTGCAATTCCCCGAGCCAAATTCCCTGACAGAATGCTCTAATAAAGGGTTTAATGCGCCTAATTGTGGCTCTCTATCCTCTTTTGGAATTCTGCATAATATCCTAAGAAACTCATCAACGCAACAAACTCTATTAGATTTTATCAATGCTCCCTGCTCAGCCTGGATATTCTTAAAGCTTGGAATCAAGACTTTTAGTGTGCTGCCGGAGCCATCTACTATGTCCTGGGTTTCGTCCATCTTTTCATGGATTGCTTCTATCCTGAAAGTTTTGCCGGCTCCTTGTCTTGCAATATCGAGCCTGTGCAGTGAATAAGGCTTGTCTCCATACTTTGCGCTAAACAGAAATGCAGCATCAAGCTCTTCAAAATAAGAAGGATGCCTGTAGCTATTTCCGTCTGTTCGGCTATAGATAAAGCTAAACAGCTTATCTTTTGTCAAACTCATATTTTTAACATCTTTAAACAATTCATCATGGTTTTGGTATTTTATGATTCTTGGCTTGGCTTTATTGACAAAAATCAAAGGCAATTTTAACGATATTTTTGTGTGATGGCCTATGTCCCCTAAATCATCATTTTCTATAAGTATTCCTTCTATAAAATATTCTTCAGAGCTTAATTCTTCTTCAGAAAAAATAAGATATTTCTTTCTGTTGTAAATCAACTCATAAATAAAGAAATGACCGCATATTTCATCAATTATGCGCCAATGCCTGTAATCTGCCCTGTCGCCAATAAAGAAAATTTCAAACTCTTCTATGCCTTGTTTGTTTGTCCTTTTTCCTATTTTAAGTAATGATATATTTTCTTTATGCTTGTATTTAGTGTTTAGTATCTTACCCTTTATTGTTATAGATTTACTTATGATGAATGCTGCTTTTTGGTGTGTTTCATAGATATTCTTTATTGCTTTTTTGATATTTTCATAAGGAAGAAGGCTATTTGAATAATAAATGCCATCAGATTCTAAAATATCCGGCATGACTTCTTTGAAATCATCTAATATATCCCCTTTGCCAATTAAGGCATCGTTAGTTATCTTAGAGAGATTGTCTTCAGGTTCAGATTTAGATTCAAATTTTAGAATTTCCATTTGTTTTTTGTATTCTTCAGGATCATGATTTTTTAAATCCATTAACTGATTGTATCTTTCTGTATCGGTTTTACCCAGCAATTTCATTATTTCATGTTCTTCGTATGTCATTTCAATACCTCTACTCTTCTTATATCAATTAACCGTAAGGCTTCTGTATTTCCATTCCTTTTGAGAATAAGATGGGTGTCTGTAATGCCTTCCAGAATTCCGTCTTTATGCTTTGGAATAGGGCTTGGCTTGTCTTCTATTATAACTCTTACATTCTTATTAAGAAATCCTTTCCAGTGTTCCAGTTGTTCCATTTTGTTGTTTTTTATCTACGTGCTAAAGACCCCAATTCTCGTGCCCAGGTGTCATTCAAGAATGCTTTAATTTTATCTGCAATTTCCCTGGCGTCTAAGCCTGTGCCAGTTATGTAAATATTTGGGGATGAGAAATTAATTGTCTGGCTTTCGCCTGCTGGGATCACAGATTCGCCTCGATGCAAATAGGCTAATGTATCCCTCGGCACAAAAGAGGTTCCCATCTGGAAGCTTGGAAAATTAGAAGACTTTATTCGGCTGAAAGATTCCTCAAACTTTGTGAACATCTCCTGAAAGCCTTCTTTCAGCATTAAAATAAGTCCTTTGAAGCCATCTGCCAGGGGCGTAAATACCCATTGCTTCAGCAGATTCATGGCAGGGCCCGTAAAGGGCGACAGATTTCGTAATTCTGACAACCCATATGATAAATTTTTAAGCCTGTCCCTTACGTCTTCAAATGCAACATTTCCAAAATTTGATTTGATCGCATCTCCAAAGAGTAAGAAGTTCGATGCTAACGATTCTCCGAAGTTTCCGTAAAGATTGTTGAATTTTCCGATTCTACTGGTTATTTGTCCCATTCCCTGAGCAAAAGAATGAGCGGCTTGGGAAGCCTTTTGTTTAAATTCTTCTCGAAAAAATTTCATAGTTTCAGCTGCTTGCCGAAAACTATCCTGCAGTTTTGTCGTGTCGCTTCCTATTACAATCTGAATATCTTCAATCGGAATTTTGACCACCTTTTGGACTTACGCCAATGCACTGAAGTATGCACTTTTGCTGTTCTTCAAGCTCATTCCAATTTTTTAATAAGAATGATTCAAGTTCCTCATCAGATTCATTTAATTGTTGCATTTTCTCTTTTCAATATTTGGATTGCACCTTGCCGAAAAATTGAAGAAATTTTCAAATCACATCTTCTGGCATGTCTCCTAATTTGATCATACATATCTTCTGGAACGCTAATCGAAATCTTCTTGAACATTATGGAATTCTCCATACCCCGAAATATTTATAATCTTAGGCTTGTTTTACACACTACAATGGTTTTTTTAAAGAACGAAAGAGGGAATTATTCTATCTGTAAAAGTAAGAGAATTAAGAGAAATGGTAAAAGTCCTTCAAGGCCAATAGTACTCCAAAAACTTGGCAGGTATAGGTACTGGAAAGCTGAGGATATAGTCGAAGACTTCATGAGGGAATATCCAAATGAGATAAAAAATAAAAAACAATATTTAAAATTATTTAATGACATTGAGGCGATTCCATGGTATAAAGATAATCCGAAATTTCAGGGCAGCAAGGATGAAAAATTGCATAATGAAATAACCAAAAACAAGATTTTTACTCAATATTTATTTAATACCATAAAGAGCAGTCAATACAGAGCATTATATCATCAAGATAAAGCTAAAGGGTATTCAGAAGATATTGCAAGCTTAAATTTGGAAAAGGTAAAGGAATATTCTCTCAGAAATAAAAGGATCGGGACATTGGTGGGAAGGACTATCAGAACTACTGATGATACAAAGAAGTATACGGGATACAATCAAATCAGACTTCCTCCTGGATATGCTAAGTTTATTGAAAGATTCAGAAATAAGAAAAAGTGGCTTACTGAAGAAGAAAAGCAAAGACTTATAAGGAATATCTCAAAAGAAATCAAGAAGCATGGGCATCTTAATAAACACCCGGCATTATACTTATAATCTATAAGTGGTTTAAACTCCGATGTAGTTTCACAAGCAATCACACAAATATATACTTCCTGTCCTCCGCATGTTTTAGTTTCACAAATGCGTTACTATTTACTGGAAGTAAACATTAAAAAACTTAATCAAAATGTTTTTAAATAGGTTCTTTTCTTCATAATAAATAATGAGGATAAGAAAAAGAATTACCCTGATTCATTTAATTATTTTATTTTGCTTTATTTTTATAATTAACACTCCTAAAGCCCATGCTTGGAATCAGAGTGATTATATGCCAGGAGAACTTATTGTAAAGTTAAAACAAATAAGCGATACCGGTAGAGTAGATTCTGATAGAGCATATTTAAAGCCTTTTGCCAAAAAAGATTCTCAAATACCAACAGGATCCACTTTGGACGGCTTAATTTCAAAGCATAATGTCAAATCAATTGAGAAAATAATAAAAAATGGCCGGGGTTTAAAAGAAACAGCAATAAATGCTTTGAATCCCTTACAAAGCCAGCATGGAATTGACAGGCTTTACTTGTTAAAATTGAATGAAAATGAAGATATTAATAATGCGCTCAGAGACTTCAGAAATGACCCGAATGTAGAATATGCAGAGCCAAATTATATAGTTTACACAACTTTAATTCCCAATGATCCAAATTTTGCAAATTTATGGGGCCTGCACAATACCGGACAAACTGGCGGCAAGGCTGATGCTGATATTGACGCTCCTGAAGCATGGAACATGAAGACAAATAGCAATGATGTGGTTGTTGCTGTGATTGACACAGGTGTTGACTATAGCCATGAGGATTTGGCGGGGAATATCTGGAATAATGCAAATGAGATACCTGAAAATAACATAGATGATGATGGCAACGGCTTTATAGACGATGTAAGAGGCTGGGATTTCTACAACAATGACAACAATCCAGCTGACGATGGGGGGCATGGCACTCACGTCTCTGGGACAATTGGAGCTGTTGGAGACAATGGCAAAGGAATTGCCGGTGTTAACTGGAATGTCAAGATAATGCCGATTAAATTTATAAGTTATTTTGGCTCTGGGACAGAGGCAGATGCAATAAAATCAATAAATTATGCAAGGTTAATGAATGTTGATATAATGAGCAACAGCTGGGGCGGCACTAAATTTTCTCAAGGCTTGAAAGATGCCATAAGCGCTGCAAATGATGCCAATATTTTATTTGTAGCGGCTGCTGGCAATTTTGGAAAGAATAGTGATTTGACTCCGTTATATCCTGCAGCATTTGATAATGAAAATATTATTTCGGTTGCTGCTACAGACCATAATGATAACCTTGCAGGATTCTCAAATTATGGAGCAGTTTCAGTTGATTTAGGCGCGCCTGGAGTAAGCATATTCTCAACTGTGCCGACAGGCAACTGTTCTCTATGCGATCCAACCGGCTATAAGTATTTGAGCGGAACATCAATGGCAACTCCCCATGTTTCAGGAGCAGCTACCTTGATTAAATCAAAGTTTCCTTCATTAACTTATTTACAAATTAAAGCAAGATTATTAAATTCTGCTGAGCATTTAAAGGGCTTAGAAGGAAAATCTGTAAGCGAAGGCCGGCTTAATGCATTTAATGCGTTGGAAGATGATATAATAGCTCCAGGAGCCATAACAGACTTAAGTGCAGCGAATATTTCACTTACTTCAGTCGCTTTGCAATGGACAGCAACAGGAGACGATGGAAGCGCAGGGACTGCAAGTCGCTATGATTTAAGGTACTCACAATCACCGATAGACGCTATAAGCTTCGAAAGCGCCACCAAAGTGGCAAATTTAACAAAGCCAAAGCCGGCTGGCTCTGCAGAATCGTTTAGGGTTACAGGATTGTACTCATCAACTGCTTATTATTTTGCATTAAGGGCTGAAGATAATGTAGGTAATAGTGGGCAAATTTCAAATATGGCATCTGCAACAACAAAAGAGCCGAAAATTCTCTTCATGGACAATTTTGAATCAGGGGCTGATGGATGGTCAACTGAAGGCACTAGCAGCACAAACAGTTCAAATTTTTCCTGGCATCTGGAAACTTTGAAGTATAACAGCCCCACAACAAGCTGGACTTACAATTCTGGCGCTCCAAGCTATTACTATTACACAGGAACTTCGCGAAATTTCGGCACTTTGACATCGCCTTCAATTAATTTAACCGGACAAATCAACCCAGCATTGAGGTTCTATGAATTTTATGAGACAGAAACCGGTAAAGATCATGATCAAAGGTGGGTAAAAATTTCATCAAATGGCAAAAATTTTACTAACTTAGTGCAATTATCGAATGACACGATGAGCACTTGGCATAAGCATGAAATTGACTTATCGCAATATAAAGGAAATGTTATAAAAATCGGATTTTATTTTGACACCATAGACAGCGTGTTAAACAATTTCTGGGGATGGTCAATAGATGATATGTCTATTTTGGTTGAAAATAATGCAAATAACTCAATACAGGGCGATGTTCCTGTCGCAAATGCAGATGGCCCGTATTTTGGAATAGAGGACACCATATTAATGCTTAACGGCTCCGGCTCTTTTGACCCGAATGGCGGAAATTTGATTTATAATTGGAATTTTGGCGATGGAACTTTGGAAATGGAAACAGTAGGGCCTTTTGTAAAGCATAATTATACATTTGGCGGCACCTATATTGTTAAGTTAATTGTCAATAATGGAATAGCCGATTCTGAGCCTTATGCAACCATAGCCAATATTACAGAGATTAATGATGCTCCTGTTGCAGATGCAGGGCCTGACAGAAATGTAAATGCAGGCTCATTGGTGATATTTAATGGCTCTAACTCCTCTGACGAGGAGGGACCGATAGCGTCATATAACTGGAATTTTGGCGATAACTCGACAGCCTATGGACCAATTGTCAATCATACTTATATTTTTCCCGGTATATACTATGCAGTCTTAACAGTGAGCGACGGCCAGTTAGATTCAAGCGACGCTGCATTAGTTAAAGTTGCCTCACTCCCTTCTGCCGACTTAAAAATAACAAGCCTTTCAACTGCAACAAGAGCTATTGCGCCAGGGAACTCTTTGTATCTCTCAAATACTGTAAAAAATGCAGGAAATGCCAATGCCGGCCCTTTTGCAGCCGGATTTGCTTTATCATCAGACCAAGCTTACAGCACAGACGACATTAACTTTTCTGCTACTCGTAAAATAGCGTCTTTGGCAAATGGCTCAAGCAGTACAGCTTCAACATACCTTCTTGTTCCAGCTTCAGTCCAGTTAGGAAATTATTATTTATGCTCTTTTGCCGATATTAACAATTCTGTAAATGAGCAAAATGAGACAAACAATGGCTTATGCACGACTGCAGCAGTAAAAGTAACAAGGCCTGATTTAATCATGGCAGAGATAAGCCCATTGGCAGATACAGCAATAGGAGGCAAAAATCTATCACTTGTCAGCACTATTAAAAATAATGGTGAAATCGCAGCTCGCAATTCCTATGTCAGTTTTAGGCTATCAACAAACAACATTTACGGAGACAGTGATGATATTGCAGTCTCAACCTTAAGATTAGCGCCAGCTTTGCAAGCTGATGCATTCAGCCAGAACGTCACCAATATTTTGATTCCCATTTCAGTAAAGGCAGGCAATTACTATGTATGCGCCAAGGCTGATTCAACGAATTTAGTAATTGAAATTAATGAAACCAACAATGCTATTTGCAGCAACACCACTATAACCTTGCCGCCGCCTGATCTTATTATAAGCAACTTATCAACCGCAATAAGTGCTGTAGCCCCGGGACGAGCATTCTATCTATCAAATTCTGCCAAGAATTCAGGCAGCTCTGCTTCAGGGCCTTCCAACATAAGCTTCCACCTTTCTGTGGACCAAAACTATGGCGGCCTAGATGATGTTGCAATACAGAATTACCGCACTGTGAATCCTTTAAACCCAGGCGCAATAAGCACAACTAGCACTTATCTTGTAGTTCCATATTCTGCGCCTTTAGGAAATTACTACATATGCGCCTTTGCTGACAGCAATAATTCTGTATTCGAAGGATTGAATGAAGATAACAATTTTTTGTGCACAAATTCCAGGGTTGAAATAACAAGGCCAGACTTATTGATAACAATGGTTAACGGGCCGTCAAATGCAACAAAAGGCACTTACATAAGCGTCGAAAATAGCGTATATAATCAAGGCAAGGTTCCATCTACAGGATTTTATGTAGGGATATATCTTTCAACAGACGCAAACATAAACGCATCTGACAGGTTTTTGAAGAACAGATATATTTCAGGGCTGACTGCCCTAAGCACAAATACATCCAGCACCATCTTGCTGATTCCGGTAAATATTGCAAATGGCAATTATTATTTGGGTGCGATTGCCGATTATAGTAAGTATTTAATGGAAACAGACGAGACAAACAATGCACTCAGGGGAAATTCAATAATTATCAACTAGCCTCTCTCCTCCGCATTTTTTGTCACTATTTCTTAACTACAACAAAATCTTTTAAATTGCCAGCAATAGTTTTATAAATATAGACAATTGCGTTGATTTGTTATATTTACACGCAATTGTCTATCTCGTAAATTGCGGCTATTTATTAGACTAATTACTGCAATTTACGATATCCAAAATTAAGGTGATAAAAAAGAGGCCATCATGAAGTTTGACATTCCGAGAAGAGAGCATCCCAACCTTGAGCGCTATTACAAGGAAGATATTGACACTGCCTATAAGTTTGCGAATGAGCTTTATAAGGAGCTTGGCAGCTTTATAAGGGCTGCTGTCCTGTTCGGCTCTGCTGCAAGGCGCACCAAAGGCCCGGGAGGCGACATAGATGTTCTTGTAATTGTGGACGATTTGATGATGAACATGTCTCCTGAGGTAACTGAAGCATATAGGCTGATTGTGCAGAAGATAATAGTGAGGGTTTCCACAAAGCTTCACATCACAACAATGCGCTTTACTTCTTTCTGGGAATACATGAGGAACGGAGACCCGATTGCCATCAATCTGCTTAGAGATGGAGTTGCAATGATCGACTCCGGATTCTTTGACCCGATGCAGGCTCTGCTTAAAAAAGGCAGGATAAGGCCGACGCAGGAAAGCATCTGGACTTATTACACCAGGGCGCCAAACACCTTGCACAACTCAAGGTGGCATCTTCTGCAGGCTGTCATAGACCTTTATTGGGCTGTGATTGACGCTGCGCATGCAGCTCTTATGAAGGTAGGGGAAATACCGCCAACTCCGGAGCATGCCGCAGACCTGATGGAGCAGAAGCTTGTAAAAAGAAAGCTGCTGGAGCACAAATATGTCCTTATAATGAGGAATTTCTACAGGCTGATGAAGATGGTGACCCATAGGGAGATTGTTGAAATAAAAGGTGAGGAATTTGAGCATTACTACAAGGAAGCAGAGGATTTTGTAGGCAGGATGAGAAAGCTCATAGAGCATGGAAAGTGAAAATTAAATTTTATCATTTATTCCGGCTGGTTTTCCTGATCAACAGGCCTCGCAAAAATCATGATAGCAACAAATACAAAGAATATTGAGGCTATGAATACCGCGAAAACGCTGAAAAGCAGCCACTTATTTGTGCCTTCAAATATCACTTCAAGCACCGGAAACTCAAGAGTCCTTTGAATAGTCTCTGTTGTTATTGACTGCATTGTTGCATTTGCCAATGTTGCGGTCTTTATTTCAGCCTTTGGCTTGATGCAGCCCTGCACGCTTAGCTGGATGGTCTTTTTGTCCTCAAGGTTTCCGCTGTCAGAGTATACGCTAACCTCCAATGGGTAATCTCCGTCTTCAACAATGTTGGCTATTTTAATGGGCTGCGATTTTGAGAGCACATTGTTGTCTATATCAGACTCTATTTCCAGACCTTCCTGCACATAGCTTATTCCAAGCTCATCGTTTCTTATCTGGACTGATGACTTTGTTTCATCATCCCTTCCAAGGTTTATTATCTGATAATTCAGGGTAATCTGCTCATTGCAGCTTACTTTAAGCTTATTGGCATTAAGCTTCAGCAGCCTTAAGTCATGGGATTCCTTGTCAACTTCCAAAGTCAAATCAATGTCGTCAGTGTGCAAAACCCCATTTTCATCCCTTCCTTCTGCCTCTATCCTGACATCAAAATCCCCATCTTCTATGCTCAAGGGCAGCTTAAATTTTGAAGTAACTGACTTGTCGCTCTGCGGCCTTAGGTCAAATTCATTTGGCTCATCTTCCATGTCATCGCCGTCGTCTATGCTTTCAATTGTAACCTTAACTTGTACGTCGTTTATCTTAAGGCCATTGGTGGAGTTGAAAAGATTTTTTACAGTTACCTTAAATTCAACCGAGGATTCAGGGTGGGCATTTCTGCTTATCCTGTCATTGTCGCTTAGGCTGCTGTCCCTTCTGCCGTCCACTTTGGCTTCAACGCTGCTGATTTGCAGTTTTCCTATGGGCTGAGTTGGGGTGCCTCCTGAGCTTACAGCCAAAGAGCCGCATGCTCTGCTGGCAACAGCTGTTTTTGAGTCTGTTGCTGTTATAGATGGGTTAAATATTCCTGCAGACTGGTATGCATGGCTTGCTGAGCTTGAGCTTCCAGGCGAACTTGTGCCATCCCCCCAGTTAACCATCACTGTAAATGAGTCTCCGTCAGGATCAGAAACCGCATAATTTATTGTCGTAGTACTGCCGACTGTAATTGATGATGATGCTAAATTGCAGGATGATATCACAGGAGAATTATTGCCGGAAGGTGATGAAGTCACGGTAATAGAGCTGCACTGCCTTGAATTGGATAACCCTCTTGAATCTGTCGCAGTAATAGTAACCGAGTAGGTGCCTGGTGAAGAATATGCATGGTTTGCTGAAGTTTGCCCGCCTGTTGAAGTTGTCCCATCTCCCCAATTGGCTGTAACTGTAAATGAGTCTCCGTCAGGATCAGAAACCTGGTAGTTTATTGTTGCAGTGCCTCCAATAGTAATTGATGAAGCAGCAAGATCGCATGAAGATATTGTTGGCGGATTATTTTGCATGCTTGTTACTGCGACAGAACCGCATGATCTTACGGATGTTGCTCCCCTGGAATCTGATGCAAGTATTACAATATTATAAGTTCCTGCAGCCGAATAAACATGGGAAGCAGAGCTTAAAGCGCCTGTTGACGTTGTCCCGTCCCCCCATTCTATTGTTATTGTAACATAGTCGCCATCGGGATCTGATACAGAATATTGAATTATTGCAGTGCTCCCTGATTGCACAGACTGGCTTAATGGACTACATGAGCTTATGACAGGCGGCCTGTTTGCAGGCGGTGGAACCACACTTCTAACTATTATTGTTCCGCAGGATTTTATTGTTGTTGCGCTCTTTGAATCAGATGCAAAAATTGTAACACTATACGTGCCTGCAGCTGAATATATGTGAGACGCAGAGCTGGCGCCTCCGTATGTTGAAGAGCCATCGCCCCATTCAATCCTGACTGTTACTTGGTCACCATCAGGATCGTAAATATTATAGTTTACTGTTGCAAGGCTTCCAAGGTTGATATTTGAATTGGCAGGGGTGCAGAACGCAATTATAGGGGCCCTATTTGTAGGTGGTGGAGGTGGTGGAGGCGGCGGCATCAAACTCCTGACTTCTATTGCTCCGCAGGATTTTATTGCCGTTTGGCCTTTTGTATCAGTGGCAAATATTGTTACTATGTATGTTCCTGCTGAATTGTAAACATGGGAAGCAGAGCTTGAAGCGCCAGTTGAGGTTTTTCCATCACCCCATTCTATTGTGACTGTAAAATAATCGCCATCCGGATCAGAGATTTGATAATTGACTGTTGCTAAAGACCCGACGTTAACAATCGAATTGGCAGGAGCGCATGAAGCTATTATAGGAGCCCTATTTTGCGGCTGGCATCCAATGACTTCAACTACTTCCGCGCCTGTCCAAGCAGTGTATTTCTGGCCGCTTGAATCTGTTGTAAGAAGCTCCCTTAAGGTGTAAGTTCCGCAAGGGTACTCATTGGTTACGTAATGGTATTTGAAAGGCCCTGTTTGCCATGCAGTTACATATCCTCCTTGTCCCGGGGCAGTGCTATCATAAACCGCATCAAAAACCATATCACTTGGTATTGGCATATTGGCGGTAAATGTTGATGAATACCTCTCTCCTTGCCTGACCTGCCTCGGGCTTAAAGAAACGCTCGTAATAATAAATCGTTGTTGTGATAAAACAGTTATAGTGCCGCATTGGATTGTTGAAGAAGCTCCTCTCTGGTCTGTTGCAGTAGCCCTGACAGAATAAATGCCTGCAGAAGTGTATTTATAATCTGCAGTTCCGACATTTCCTTGTGTAGTGCTTGCGCCGTCGCCCCAGTAAATTGTCACAGTGAATGGGTCATTTTGGGGGTCAGAGGCATGGTAGCTGGCTACTGCTGTGCCTCCTGCAGGTATAGTTTGCTGTGAAAGGCTGCATGATGAAAATTGCGGTCCGCTGTTTGGAGCTGAGCCCAAAGTGAAGCTCATAGGGGACCCTGTAAGCCTGTTATTTGACGCGCCTGAGCTGTCATCAGAATCGATAGCATAAGCATAGATTGTATGGCTTCTTCCATCCCTGTAATCTTGTGGTATGTTAGAATTAAATCCGTGATTTCCAGTTATTCCTTCAATCTGGTTTACATCAGGCCTGTATATATTTGTGGTTGCGCTGCCTGCAAAAACTCCTCCATGGCCTGCTTCACCGTCTATATATATATGGACATTTATTGGAGAGTCTGCATGATTTGGGTCATATGCCCATCCATGGACTATCCCATCATCTGAAATTCCATCAATAAACCCTTTGGGAATCCTGTTTGCAAAAGGCTTTTGGGCAACCTGTATGGCCACATTTCCTGTCCATACAAGCTCTCCGTTGGCATATAGCTTTCTTAAAAAATATATTCCATAGGGATACTGGTCTGAAACAAAATGGTTTTGAACTGACTGGCTTAATCCTGTTGCCCTCTGCCATCCTGTAACATAACCTCCTTGCCCCTGGACAGTGCTTTCAAAGTAGGCGTCAAAAACAGTGTCAGAAGGGAAAGTTCCTGTAAATGTTGATGTGTAGAACTCATTGTGGTCCACAACATCAGGGTTAAAATTGACAAATGTCACTATCACGCTTGGTTGTGATGCAAAAGCATAAATAGGTAAAACTAGGGAAATAACGGCAAATAATGAAATTAATCTCAATCGGCTTAAATGCATTCTTTAACCCCCTTGTTCAGCTGATTAATTCTAGTCTTTATAAAGCTTTCGATTTTGTTACTATTATAGAATGGTGTATTTGAGAATCAGAATTTTAGCTTTTTAATCCATCCCTTAATTTCTTCCATTTTTGTCCCAAGAAGGAACATTCCTGCAATGACTAAAACAAAGCCAGGGATTATGGGCAAGAAAAATGCAACTACCCCTATAAATATAAGAATCAAGCCTATTGTCACTTTTAATATTTTTATGTATACCATTTTAGCCTATGCTGTTATGGAAATTGCCGATATAATTTTCCTGTCAAAAAAAGAAGCTCCAACCCCCTTTCCTATAAAAAATGATTGCTTGGCAGCAGCTTCTCCAAATATATCCAGCAATGTCTTCTCCTTCTTGTATTCAGCAATCTCTGCCTTTATGCCTTCTTTTTTTTCAATGTAAGCAGTAACTTCTTCCTTTCCGCCAATCTCATCAACCAGCCCAAGATCTTTTGCCTGTGCGCCAAGATAGAATAGCCCATTTGCAACCTTGTCAATGTCTTTTCTGCTCATTTTCCTGTTTTTGGCGACATCGCCTGCAAAGTAGTCCCTCATCGCATCAAGCGCCTGCTGGAACACCTCATTTTCCTCTTCAGTCATCTCCTTATAAGGGCTTCCTATGTCCTTGTATTTTCCGGAAACAAGCCTTCTGTATGTAACATTATACTCTTCCAGCAATCCTGGAAATTCCAGATAAGAGCCAACTACCCCTATAGAGCCGGTGACCGACATTCTGTTGGCAACAACATAATCTGCTGAAGATGCCACCCAGTAGGCTCCAGATGCACCCATCTCCCTTATCCATGCAACCGTTGTCTTGTTAGTCTTTTTTACCGCATTTACAATTTCCTCTGATGCAACAGCAGAACCCCCAGGGCTGTTTATCTCCAGAATTATCGCTTTTATGCCTGGATTTCTATCGGCCTTTTCTATCATTTCTACTGCGTCTGCAGACGAAGTCACGCTTTCAAAAAAATACCCTGAATCATCGTCTCCGACTATCGCTCCGTTTATTGAGATGAGTGCTACGTTTGAGCCTAATGAGCCCTCATCAAAGCCGGAAAACAATGAAATTACGCCGGCCAGCATAAAACTGATTGCCAGAAGAAGAAGCACAACAAATACAGCAAATCCCCATCTGAACCTTGGCTCCTGCTTTGCTGATAAATCGATTTTGTTTCCCCTCATTTTTTGACCTGTGTACAATTTTTATCGCTCAAACTGGCAGATTTGACCCGTACAAGTCAAGACTATACGTTTGCACAACCCTTGTCCTGCTTAATATCTCGCTAAGCCGCTGGTTCGTCTTGGTGAAAAGCATGAACGCAGGGTCAACAATGACCAGCAGGTCAAATGGAAATAATGGAACTAAAAAAAGGTTTCTTACCGCAACCTGCCATCCCTTAAGCTGCCCATTGTCGCTTACAATATGCATGCTGAAAATCTTCTTGCCTATGCTTTGGCCCATATTGCTCTCCATCAGGTAGAAATACAGGAATGCCAATGCGGAAATCGAAAAATACATCAATATTAACCCTCCTGAATAATCCGAGCTTAAGCGCATTGAAGCCTCGATTATTGAGAGGCCTTTTGGCATTGCGCCTTCAAGAATTTTTCCAAATGGCACCATGATTGTTGCGATTATCAGCATGTCAGCCAGAAACGCCATGATCCTTTTGGGCAGGGAAGCAGTGGCTGAAAATGTGCGCTCTTTTGGAATGTCAAGCTTCATGTTTTTGCTAAAAGACCGTTATATATATAGTTTTGTTTTTGTGCGCTGTGAAGGGAATCTAACCAAACATTTATAAATAAAATTCTTCGTCATAATATTGCCGGGGCAAAAGCTTCCAATGCCTATTGGCAGCCAGTTTGCCGGGGTAAAATAATCCCGAACGCGTAACCTGGACGTGTGAAAACAAAGCTTTAGCAGTTTTACACAGGGTAATATCGCGCAAGCCTGGAAAGCTTGTTTCCGAAAGGATATCTGGGTTCAAAATTGCAATGGCTTTATGGCAATAAGCGCGAGCTTCGTTGCCTGACTTAACAACTGCTGTTCAATTGAAAGTCCCAGCTCCGGCGTATTACTTTCTGCCATTACCATTTCCTTTTCTTAATCAAAGTATCTTGGGTCGTCGCTTCTGACAGTTATCATGATTTTGCCGGCTTGCCTGCTGTTTTGGGTTGTACCATCTCCTTTAAAATCCCCGGCTGCTGGCTTTATCGCGTTGAGCTCCATAACCTTCTTCAAGTTCATGTTGCCGCACTTCATGCACGAGAAGAAGACTCCGAACTTGCCATGCAGCATGTCCAAAGTTGAGCCGCAGGCGCATTTTAAGTCGCCAAGGGTTTCTTTCTTATGAGACTGGCAGACAGGAACTTTCTGGCTGTTCATCGATGTTGCATGCTTCCTGCAGAAAGGGCACATGTCAACCCTGCTCTGGCCGTATCTCTTTGGAATGTGCATCCTTTTTGTGTAATGCGGTGGTTTAAATTAGTTGCTAATTATCATAAGAATTAAATCATAGAGCGCCACCTAGCTCCGCAATTCTTTACCAAGCTTAAAAAACTCAGAAAGATTACTCTTCTGAATCACCAGCAGATTCCTGCGAACCATCCTCTGATTTTTCTGAATCAGCTGATGCTTTTGAGACGTTAACAGCTTTTGGGCCCCTGTCTCCCTGGCCTACATCAAAAGTGACTGAATCATTGTCGCTTAAAATGGCCCCTCCGTTCACTCCTGTCTGATGCACGAAATACTCTTTGCCGTCTTCACCAGCTATAAATCCAAATCCCTTGCCGCTGTTGAAAAATTTTACTGTGCCTTTCATTTTCATACCACCCACTTCTTGTTCTTATGTTACTATCACAGTGAAAATAAGCGTGCTTTTTAAATGCTTGGGTTTTTGGGTTTTTAATTTCCGGTAAATAACGGCTCTTCGCATAATGTAGGCACATTATACGGATGCGTTATTTACCCGAAATGAAACTCCTTCAATGGAATTTAAACCTAAACTATTTTTAATGCCTTCAAATTTATCCATCTTGAGCTTTTTCATCCTTTCCAAAAGAGCCAAAATCGAGCGCTCGGCATTTTCAAACAAAAGAAGATCAGCTTTGGTGTCATTTAGTATTCCTCTTCTTATAAAAATATTTTGGAGTTCCACATGCCTTGTAATCCGCGCCTTCAAGAGGCTGAGCCACTATGCCAACTTTGTAGCCCTTCTTGTCTAACTTTAAAAATGTAAGTAGAAATTTAAACAGCTAGAAAATTACAGGAATGAATTTATTTAAAACCCCAACCTTTAAAAATTAAGAAAAATTCTAATGATATACCGCTCCCATAGTGTAGTCCGGAAACCTTTTTTGGCAAGCAAAAAAGCTTTACCAAAAATTCTGGGGTTTCGCAACTTCGTTGCTCAAGCCCCAGGTTGGACAACCAATCATACCGCCTTCTCGAGGCAGTGACTCGGGTTCAAATCCCGATGGGAGCACTTTTTTATTTTACAAAATTATGGCAAAATTTGGGAAAAGCTATAAATATGGAGAAACACCCATTTCTTTCATGAAGCCTAAAACAGAGCTCGCAACCTTTGCGGCAGGGTGCTTCTGGGGCGTTGAGTTCAAGTTCAACAAAACCAGAGGAGTTGTAAAAACGGCAGTCGGCTATGCAGGCGGTCATACAAAAAACCCCACTTATGAAGATGTCTGCTCTGACGAGACAGGGCATGCAGAAGCTGTACAGGTTGAGTTTGACCCAAAGAAAATCCCTTATGAAAAACTGCTGGAAGTATTCTGGAACCTGCATGACCCTACAACTTTGAACAGGCAGGGGCCTGATTCTGGAAGCCAATACAGGTCTGCCATATTCTACCATGACAAAAAGCAAAAGAAGGCAGCCATACTGGGAGAAGAACGAGAGTTTTGTTTGCCATGTCTAAAACTAATTTGTTTAACGAAAAAATCTACGCTTTGCTAAAGAAAGTCCCAAAAGGCAAAGTTACCACGTATAAGGCGCTTGCTGAATCCCTCGGCACAAAAGCTTACAGGGCGGTGGGCCAGGCAACGAGGCACAATCCTTATGCTCCTGAAGTGCCATGCCACAGGGTTGTAAACTCGGAC
>JACOUX010000003.1 GCA_016177615.1 Candidatus Woesearchaeota archaeon
ATGAAATAAGGGGACACCCCTTATAATCCCCTTCCGCCTCGTTCCTCGTCAAGTCCTCTTGGCTCGGACTTGCCGTATCTCACTCGGCGGTGAAAGAGTTAAGTCTTTGTTGTCTGTCATCGATTATGGTAACGTTGTGGTGCTTAAGCTGATTCCGAATGTAATCTTCAGCATCCTTTTTATCTTTCCTGCCAGCTGATTCGTGATGTTCGTACTGCGACCAAAAGCTGCCTCTAGGATATCTCTTACGAAATCCATGATGCTCTGCAAAAATTCTCTTCGCAGAATGGCTTTTCAGCATAACCAAAGCATCTTGCACAGAATATTTTTTTGGTAAGTTTACCGCAAGATGTGCATGATTGAGAGGGAAGCCCATCTCGCCAAACTCAAAGCCAAAGGCTTCGAGTTCTTTAAACCCTTCAACACATGAGTCAATTACACTTTGCCTGCGGAAGCAGTTGTACCTGCATTTTGTAACAAACTGAAATGTCATCCAGTTATTTCTAGTATCTTTTTGCCTTGTCATAGAAATCACCCTTTGAAAAGTTTTTTATAGCTAAAGCTAAAAAGATGTTTTAGAAGAAGTGAATCTTATCTGCTTGACAGGCTATCTTTGACCTCTAACACTATACAAGTAGTGCCCAAGAGGTGCGTACACTGATTTGGGTTCACTTCTTTTTTCTTTTAGCCTTTATATTCTTACAGAAAGAGTCTTTTTATTGGTTTTGTCCGCCAATTCACCATCAGGTCTTCCGCTACGCTACAGACCTGACGAACTCTTGGCGGTCTTTAGCTTGTCTTTTTCCTTGCCGAACAATCCTTCAACCCTGTCTTTCGTCAGCAGCAATGTCTGCTTGAGATAAGGGGGAACATTATATTTCTCAGACAATGAGATTGCGGGCTCGAGGTATTTTATTATAGCCCCTTCTGTAACTGTAAATATGAGCCTGCTGCCGCACGCAAGGCACTTCCCTGTCAAGGGCGGCCTTCTGTACTTTTCAGTGCATCTGCTGCACCTGAACTGCTGCTGCGAGAATTTTCTTAAATTGCCCCTTATGTCCCTTAGCAAATGCTTTTCAATCACCAGTCTTGCCACGTCAACTGCATCAACTGCCCTTATCTTGTCAGCCAATTCCATCTGCCCTTTAAGTTTGTCCTCCATTGATGGCAGTATCTTGTAAGATGAGCACTTTACTCCATTGTTTATATTGCTTACGGGATGGGTATAGTGAATCTTAGAGTACTGATTTTCAGAATCCAGTATGTTCAAAAATCTGTCGACTTTCACAGCAGATGGGGACTGATATTCCTGAGTTGCTTCGTAAAACTCAATCGGGTAGCGCTGCGTCACGTCCAAGTCAAATATCATGTCGTCAACTTCTGTCGGCACGAGTATTGATGTCAAAACCAATGGCGCGTCCTGGGTTGAGCCCCTTGAATCCGGCAGGAACTGCCTTGAAAAATTGAGCAAAGCGTCCATCAAAAGCGTGACTGACGCTTCATCACCATCGCAGTCGCGCCTAGTAGCAGCATGAAAAAGTGGATGTGCGTAAAACGCCTGTGTTTTTGAAAATCCTATTATCCTGCCGACAATGCCCGCTGATGTGTGCGGCGCTAGTGCAACAACCAGATGGCCTGTCAGATCTTTTTCTGTTTCAAGTTTGTAGAATTTTTTTTGTTTGTACAGCAAAGAAAGCAGCTCGTCAATGAATTTACCGACATTGTATAGTATCTTGTCCGCGCCTATTTCCGGGGCGTCCTCGCATTTTGGAAGTATTACATCCTGTGCTTTTAATTCAAGCACTTGGTCTATGTCGTTAAGCTCCAAGTCATTGATGTCGTGAGTGTACCCCATGTTTTTCAATTCGTCTATTGAAGTGCCTATCTCTTTTGGTTTGAAATGGGTTATCGGAAGCTGCGTCATATCATACCTTGTAGTGCCGTCCCTGTTAACGGGCAAGTCATGTTTCGCCCTTAATATGCCCTTTGCAAAATGCTCTGGGGTGTGATTCTTGCTTGATGTGCCCCTCACTCCTTTGATTAAATCTGGATATTGCTGCATGCTAAGTTTCTTAAGGACATTTTTGAAATAGTGGTTAATGTCTATGCGTTGTGCTCTATACTGCGGCGAGTCTCCATGCTTGCATCTTGCATCCTGCACTGTCCCGCAGGAACTGCAATGCCCCATTTTTTTTGTTTTTGTGTCGCATTGTTCGCATACGCTTAGGACTGTTTCTTTTTTGCATTTGTCACAAAAGCGCATTGGGAATTCTGCCTCTATGTAGCCAGTCTCAATCGCGCTTTGGAATGCCCTTGTCTTGCCGCCTTCTTTGCCGACAGGAAATAACGTGTGTGGATTCCCATCGAGCTTTCTTACTTTCCCCTTTTCAGGCCTGCCCATTCTTGCTCCTATGAATGTTCCTGATTTATCCCTCAATTTTATTCTTGATTTGGAATTGATTATGCTAAGTGCATCTTCAAGCCCAACATCTTTGTATTGCTCATAGAAATCTGATTCATTAAGCTTCAGCAATGTAGATAATATGCCAGCGTCTTCTTTGTCTATTATTGTGAATTCATTGTTCACAAAAATGTGCGGCACTCCGATTAATTCCAGCACTCTTTTGCCAACTTCGTTTCTTGGCAATACGATTTTGCTTGCAATACCGCCGTCAAACTCAATCTTTGCAGAAGCAAACCATTTCAGCAATTCAAGAAAGTCTTCTCTCAATATTGTTTTCCAGTGGTAAGTGTAGTAAGGGTGCAGCGGAACTTCAAGTCTCTCGCTTAATGCCAAAGCTGCTTGGGAATCTGGCTTCTCAACAAGGTAATTCTTGGTTAATTTTTCCAAATAGTCTTTGCTTATGTTGGTTAATTGCGACAGCTTGTGGCAATCCATGGAGCCGAATAAGTTTGTGGTTGCCATCTCAACTTCCAAAGCCCACCATTCCTCACAATAGCCTGCCGGCGCCAGAGTGTGCCCACGATTAAAAAAGTCGCCATAGCTGATTAAGAGGTCTCCAAGAAATAAGATTTCCTTGACGGAATTCACAAACTCTTTTGCTTCTTGCTCACTATCTATCCTTACTACGCTGTTGTCGTTTAGTCTTACAATAGGGCCATCTATAGAATCGCAGACCGTAACGGCTGTTGCCTTGCCGGGTCGTTCAACTTTCAGCTGTGTGCCTATTGCTATGTACTTATCTAATATAATCATTGTTGCCGGGTGTATTGCTGATGCTGAGTAACCCGATGTCCTGCATCTTCCGTATCTCAGCCTGAACCCTCCGACAGCCAAAGGATGCGTAAGCACAGGTCTTCCGCTGACCAAGTCTTCAATGTATGTGTAGATGGGCATGATGCCTTTTTTTGATGTTTTTTGTTTTGCCCTCGTTTCTTTCTGCAAATGCACAAAATCCTGGAGGAACGCCCAGTGCTCCAGACCAAAATTGCCGCCCCATTTCTTAAGCTGGATCCATACTTTGGCTGCTTTCTGCGCAATGCACTCCCCCATAACAAGACAAGGTCCGCTTCTTATTCTGTTTGTCTCTATCCTGTCAAGGTCTTTGTGGTTTGAAACCTCTAGATCCTCTGAGGCGTCGCCGTCAATTTGCACAGGCAGGTTGCTGACTAGGAATAATATCTCTTTTTCAGTCGGCAGATACTGCAAGTTTGTGATTCTCTCATGGTAATCGTAAAGCTCAGTAACCATCCTTTTCGCCTCTTTTTCGGTTGGATCATAAGTGCTGTAGCCCATACTCTTTCTTATGTAATCTGCTATGACTATGCTTAAAGCTCCGGCTGTGCCGCCAGCGCTTCTTATAGGGCCGGAGTACATCAAAGCAAAGTATTCTCCTCCGTCCAGCCTTCTCCTTATCTTTAAACCGACAAACCCTTCGAGAGGCGAAGCTACTACTCCAAGAGTTGAATACGCCAGTCCTATCCTTATGCCTGTTTCGATTGCCTCTTTTTCTGTTTCAAACTTGCAGAATTTTTGTTGTGAGGTTTCCAATGAGACTGTGAGCGCAACTCTCCAGTCCAATTTTCCGTAAATGGATTCCAGCTCCTTTATCCTTGCCGGTATGCCTGAATTCATTATTTGGGGGGCAGCAACGCTCACAAGTCCTTCAACGCGCTCGGCCATGTTTTTGGCAAGCGGTATATTTACAGCGTCTTCAGGATCATAGCCCAACGACCTTGCTGCGTTCGCCATAGCATAAGCATGCTCAACTTTTTTCATTATGTCTGTTGTGTATTTGTATTCTCTTGTCATTTTACTGCCCAAACTTTAGTATCTTGATATCCCGTGTTTTTAGGTTAACAATCGGCACTCGGCTGGGCTCCGGGTTATGCCCGACTTTCTCCTGAAAGATTGTCTTGCCCTGCCAGCAGCTTCCGCATATCAGTGTCGTATTCCTATAGCTGGCCGTTGCAGTTTTATGTATGTGGCCGCTAAGAAAAAAATCGGGCACTTTTTCTATGACTAAGGGGTCTTTATTTGTATCTGGAATGTAGAGTGTGGAAAGGTGTGTTGGCGCAAAATGCCTTCTTTTCAGGAGAAACTTCATAATTAGATCTGCACGGTCATAGCCGCCCTGGCTCCTTAATGAATCCACCTCGGCTACAAAATAGTCGAATGAGTAGCCATGGTACATCATCACGTCAAAACCTGAAAAATTAGCTGAGGAGTGTATATTTACCAATGACGGGTTTGAAACCATGACAGTATTGTTGAGCTCGTACATGGGCTTTGCAAAATCTTTTGACAATGCGGGCTGCGGCTCTGAAATCCTGAGCGCATCGTGGTTACCGGGGCATATCACTAAAGGTATGTGCTGCGGAATTTGTTTTAAAAGCTCGGCGCATTCTTTGTATTGCTGGTAAATGTCTTTTGTGAGTAGCTCTTTGTCCTGATCTGGGTATATCCCGCATCCGTCAACCAGATCGCCTGCAATAAAAATATATTCCACATTTTTTGCTATGTGCCTCTGCTGCTCGTTTCCCATGTCCCCATTTATCCACTTCAAAAATTTCTCAAAATCCTCAGGAAGAAATTTTGATGAGCCTACATGCAGGTCTGACAAAAACAGTGCGTATTTCTCGTCCTGTGTCTTTTTAAGCTCCTTGTTGGCCGGCACATCCGGCCAGATTATGCTGCTAGCAAAGATAAAACTGCCGACATTAACACCAATCACGCCAATAACCTCGTCAAGAACTATATCTTTTGCCTCGTTAAACAACTTTGGTTTGTTCTTGTTTATCAAAACTTTAATCTGTCCCGTAGGGTCTTCCAAAATGAGGAGCATGTTGCCGTTCTTTGTTATCTGCTTGTCACCAACTATTCCAATGATTGGGATTGTCTCTCTTTCTTTTTTTGTGAGAATCTTGTTTATGGAAATTGTGTTGTTCAGCTCCTGATGCTGCTTCAGTATTTTTTCTATTGCCTTGTATCTGCTGTTGAAGTAATCAACAAAATCCTGGGGATCTCTCTTTTTTGGCTCCTCCCTGTAAGAGTGCACTATGTTAATTTTTTGCTCTCCTGGCGTTTGTGTTTGGAATGGTGTTTTATTTTTTGTTTTTGCTTCTTCGACCAGTTTCCTCAAGTCTAGATCAATTACTGCAAGCTCTTCTGTTGGTTTTGATTTTAATGCGTCGGATATTATTGATATCTGCTCGTCATCCTTGATATCTGTCAGAAGTTCCGAGCTTATAAGGATGCCTTTTTTTAGAAAGGCGCCTATAATTTCACGTTTTTTTTTTATAAGTTCCTGCTCCATCTTAAACATGAATGCTGTCTTCAAGGATGTTTTTAATCTTGGATAATATTTCCCCGCTTATCTCAAGTGATATGTCCCTCGTCCTGCCGTACCTGCCTTTCGAGATGACTTTTGCGTTTACGAGGCCGAGCATATCAAATTCAGAAATTATATCAGACACCCTCCTTTGGGTTAGCGTGCTCGTTTTTGTCTTGTTGCATAATGATTTGTATATCTCATAAACCTCACCTGTGAATAGGTTGTTGCCCCTGTTTGGGTGAAGCGAGAGTATTGAATATAGCACCAGATGGTATTGTTTGGGTTGAGTTGTAATTATGTCGATGACCCTGTCCCTGTCAATCTTTTCCTCTGCTTCGTCAATGTGCTCCAGGAGGATTTTTTTTGAGTTTTTCCTGTCGGCCGTTTCGCCAGCTACCCTAAGAAGCTCCAGTGCGCGCCTGGCATCTCCATGGTCTCTGGCCGCATATGCCGAACATTTTTCAATTACGCCGTATTCGAGAACGTCTTTGTTGAATGTTACCTCTGCCCTTTGCTTGAGAATGGCTTGTATTTGCAGGGCATTGTACGGTGGAAACACAATCTCCTCTTCAGAAAGTGATGATTTGACTCTCGGGTCGAGATTGTCTGCAAACATGACATCGTTTGAAACGCCTATTAGTGATATCTGGGAGCTTGTATCCTCTTCATTTATTCTTGTCAGGTTGTAAAGCGCATTGTCGCCTGTTTTGTTAACGAGCTGGTCGATCTCGTCTAAGATTAAGATATAGTTTTGTTTTTGTTTATTTAGGGCTTTGAAAAATGCCCGGTATACCTCTTCTGTCGGCAGCCCTGTCGGTGGGATAGATTTTCCTAATTCCCTTGCCAGCTGCGCTATCAGCCTGTACTCGGTGTCAGCACTTCTTTTAAGTTTGCAGTTAATATACAACACCTTTAATGGGACACCTTCCCTTTCAGCAATAGCCACTAATCTTTGAGTTGTGTGTTTTATTGTCAGGGTTTTGCCTGTGCCTGTTTTTCCATAAATAAATATATTAGAAGGTTTGTCGCCTCTTAGGGTGGGGGCAAGGATATTGGCAATCTGTTTAGTCTGCTCTTCCCTATATAAGATTGTATTTGGAATATAAGAAGATTGAAGCACTCTTTTATCAAAAAAGACACTTTCCTTTCTCAAAAATCTCTCAAAAAAGACATCCAACCCCTTTTCTGTCATAAAACTCCAGATGAAGTGTAGGTATATAAACATTTCTTTTGTATAAGACACCCCACCATTTCCTATGGAAACTCTTATCGTTGTATTTATATTAATCATATATACTTATTTTCTATATAGAAAGATAGTGAAGTAAAGTAAAATAAGAGTGAGTGCAACAATACAAAAAACAAACCTCCACTGGAAAAATAGGGGTGGGTTTTATATTATTTATCACTACAAAATAATAAAAAACAAAACATTTTTAAATTAGAGTGATTAACTATGAAAAATGCCCGCATCAAACACAAACGAGTCGCTAAAGAAGCTTGGATTGAACAGCTATGAGCTCAGGCTCTGGACAGCTCTGCTTTCCAGAGGAGTTTCAACGGCGGGAGAGCTTTCGGATATAGCGAACGTCCCGAGATCCAGAAGCTATGATGTCCTCGAATCGCTTGAGAAGAAGGGATTTGTGATAATGAAGCTCGGCAAGCCTATAAAATATATAGCAGTACCACCCAAAGAGGTAGTTGAAAGGGTGAAGAAGAACGTGCAGGATTATGCCAAGGAAGAAGTAAAGAAGTTAAGTGATTTAAGAAACACTGAGATCATTAACGAGCTTAGCACTTTGCATACGCAAGGCGTTGAATTGGTTGAGCCTGCCGACCTTAGCGGTTCTCTGAGGGGAAGGCATAACTTATACAATCATTTGGAGCTGACAATTAGAAATGCGGAAGAAAGCGTAACCTTGATGACAACTTCACAGGGATTTTTGAGAAAGGTTGAAGGCTTCAAGCCGACATTTGAGAAATTAAAGAAACGTGGAGTTAAGATAAGGATTGCTGCCCCAATCACGAAAGAATCTGTGGCTGCCCTGAAAGAGCTTCAGGGGCTTGCAGAAGTCAGGCACACTGACAACAAAGCGAGATTTTGCATTGTTGACGGCAAGGAGATAATATTCATGGTGTTAGATGACACTGAAGTTCATCCGACTTATGATGTAGGAATATGGGTAAACACCCCGTTCTTTGCAAGCGCTCTTGAGAACTTGTTTGAGCTTGCATGGAAAAGCATGAAGCCGGCTAGCGAAATTGTGAAGAGATAATTCTTTTTGTTTTTATTTTTCATTAATTAATGCAAAAATATAAAAAACAACATTAATTCTATGCAGTTATGGACAGATTAAGTTATTATAGAAAAAGTATTGATTTGATAGATAAAAAAATTGTTAAATTATTATTGATTAGATTCGGGTTGGCGAAACAGATAGGCAATTACAAAAGAAAGAACAAACTTAATATCACTGGCAGAAGAA
>JACOUX010000027.1 GCA_016177615.1 Candidatus Woesearchaeota archaeon
AGTTGTTGATTCAAAGGCAATCGCCGATAATTTTGAGAACGAATTTGATGAGTTATGGAATGGCAAATTTGGAGCTGGCAGCAAAACCAAATATCCCATAGTTTATGTTAATGATATCAAAATTGAAAATTATTTCTGCCCTGAAGATTGTTCTTTAGAATTATCTTCTACAATTTCTAAAGATAGTGGATTATATAAAATTATCGATTTGATAAGAAATGCTAAGACGTCAATTCAGGTAGCATCCTTTACTTTTACGCATGAAGCAATAGCAGATGAGCTAATCAAAGCAGATTCAAGAGGCATTAATGTAACTATTTTGACAGAGAGCAGGCAAAGAAATGTTATGGGTTCTCAATATAAAAGAGTAAAGGATTTTGGGCTTAATATAAGGCTTGATGGCAACAAATACACCATGCACCATAAGTTTATCATCATTGATGGAAAAATAGTAATTACAGGAAGTCCAAACTTTACGAATGGTGGATTTAATAAGAATGATGAGAATTTCTTGATAATTTATGATGAGGTATTGGCTTTAAAGTATATTGATGAATTCAATAAATTATTTTCGCTTGGAGTTTAAATAATTTTTTTTAAGTTACTGTACTTTTCAGGTAAGTAAATTGATATTTTTGGTCACACATATCTATAAGAGCTTGTGTCCATCTGGTATATGGATCGTGATACGATCTTAAATTTGTTAAGAAAAAGTTTGCGTCAACGTCATAACGGTCAAAATCTGTATCATGGCTTACTCCAGTGCCTTGACAAAAGTATACACCTTGGCCAAAACATTCTTCATTTAGGCTAATTACAAGGCTCGGATTACAATATACTATCATGCTATATGCAAGATTTATATTACTCAAATCTCTGGTAATTATGCCAGCATACAGTGCTGAAATATTAACTTCATATTTATTAACTCTAACATAGAAAATTTGCGCAATCCTTTTAGATACGGTTTCAGGAAAAGTAATATCATCGAAAAATACTTTTGACGACACTTCTTTACTACCATTATACCAAGCTTTTTCTGGAGAGGAAGTATCTCTCGGTTTTGCTTGTAAATAAATAAGTTTTGGCAACTCTCCATTTTTAAATTCGTTTTCAAAAATTTCTTTCGATTTAAGTGCCGATTCTACAAATATGTTCTTATTGTTTCTAACAAAATCATAAAAATCATCATAATCTTTTAAATAGCTATTTTTATCAGTTATTTGAATTACGGTTACGGGTTTCTTTGTTATGATCTTAAAATAAGTTGTCGCTCCATATTTTCCTAGAAACTTAGATTTGGTTATTATGTCTGAATAAACTTGAAATTTATCTGTATTTGAATCTTTTACAAGAAGAATTGGTGTATCCAGTACCTTATTTATATCTGATTGCAAATCGTTTATTGAAATGACTTTTTCTTCTTTTACCTCTGGTTTAGCTTCTAATTGTTTTTCATCACTATCACATACTTTATTATCATTTTTATCGAGACAGCAATTGTTTCCTACTTTTATATAAGGTGAACTACAGCTTATCTCTTCAGTTTTAGTTTTTTTAACTTCATCAGTATCACAAATATTATTATTATTTGAATCTAAACAACAAGAATTACCGACTAAGATATATGGTTTATTACAGGTAGTTTTTTGTTGACAAGCATTTAAAACTAATGCTAATATTATAAAACCAAGTAAAACATATCTAATTTTCATATCCAACCCCCTTTTAAGCAGTCTATTTGTGGTATTTAAATATATTTCGCTTTTTATAAGAAAATCAAAAAACATAGAGAAGTTATAAGCAGAATATTTTTGGATTTACAAAAGAAAAAATTAGCAATATGCACAAATCCAAAAGCTCGGGCTTCAGATACTACAAAATAACAGAGAAAGGCAAAAAATCACTTAAAGGGTTGAGAGATTGGAATTTCATAAAATGACAATAGAAAATTTTTTAAAGTTGCTCCATTAGTTCACATTAGAGATAAAAATGGGAAAAGAAGAGGACGAGGAATTTGACGCATATAATGACAAAGACAAGGACGAGGATGAAGACTACAATGATGACTTAAAGGAAGAAGAAGACTATGACAAGAGCGATGACGAAGACAACGATGGCGATGAAGGCGAAGAGGAATAATTCTGATGCTTATAACAACCTTTAAAAATATTCGGGGTTTCTTTTTATCATGAGCGAAATTTTGATAGTCGGCACTGTTGCCATTGACACGATTGAAACCCCTTTTGGAAAGGCTGAAAGATGCCTTGGGGGCAGCGCAACATATGCTTCGTTTGCAGCCAGCTTTTTCTCCATGCCAGCCGTAATCTCTATCATAGGAAATGACTTTCCCAAGGAGCATGTTGAGCTGCTTAAAAAAAGAGGCATAAACTTTGATGGCGTCCAGGTCTCTGGCAAGACATTCCATTGGGAAGGGTTTTACGAGTTTGACATGAACGAGGCGAAGACAAGAAAGACAGAGCTCAATTCGCTTGCAGGGTTCAAAGCAGAAGTTCCAGACAGCCTGAGGAATTCAAGATATATTTTTTTGGCAAACATTGATCCTGAGCAGCAGCTTGAGGTGCTGAAGCAGCTTAATAAGCCGGAATTCGTTGTCATGGACACGATGAATTTCTGGATCAGCAGCAAAAAGGACGCTGTTACCGAGGTAATAAAAAAAGCTGATGTCCTTGTTTTCAATGACGGCGAGGCAAGAATGCTTTTCGGGACAGCAAGCCTTGTAAAAGCAGCAAATGATGCATTAAAGCTTGGGCTTAAAGCTGTTATAATAAAAAAAGGCGAACATGGGGCATTGCTTTTTACAAAGGGCAAGCATTTCAGCGCACCTGGATACCCTCTGGAGAATATCAAGGATCCAACAGGCTGCGGCGACTGCTTCGGAGGGGGCTTTATAGGGTATTTGGCAAAGACAAAAGACTTCAGCGAGAAGAATTTCAGGAAAGCCATTGTCTATGGAAGCGTGATCGCATCGCATAACGCAGAAGATTTCGGATTGAACAGGCTGAAAACGCTCAAGATGGAGGATATTGAGAAAAGGTATAACGAGATGAAAGAGATAAGGGAGTTTTAAGTTTTAATCTTTCCAATATTCTTTTTTGACAAATATTTTCTGGACAACGTATCCCGTTGCGCCCGATCCTCCGCCTCCAGAAGAACCTGATGTTGTTGTGGGAGTAGGATATGGTGCGGAGCTGGCGCAGTTTTCATCAATCCAATTTATTACGTCTTTTTTTGATATTGTATTTTTTGATATACAAGCGCCGTCCTTGCAGCCGTTGGGGCATAAGAAATGATCTTCGACTACAGAATTACCGTGCGCACAATAAAATTCCACGAGATTAAATGATGCAGGCGCTGATGTGCAGTAATCATTCTGTGATACGCTTTTATTCTTGGTCCAGCCTTGGACGTAATAATCTATGCCGCCGTCGGAATCGGTGCATGATTCAGTTCCGCAGCTAAAGTAAGCATGCTCATTTGTGCCATCTATTGTAGTATAAGCATAGCCCCCACAAGAGCTTTTCCATGTTACCTGTTCGCCTTTTTTGCCCTTGACATCAACAACACAAGTCCCGACTCCTGTGCAGCTTCCTTTTTCAGAATAGCATTCTTGCTTTGAGACAGAGTTTTGGAAAACGCATTTTACCTGCTCTTTGATTTCTGTTGTTGAGCAGTCTTGCGGGCATTTCATTTCACAAGACTGGGGGCATGCAGGGCATGGCTCTCCAAGCTTTGGATCGCAAACAGGGCAGGTTGTTGAGCTGCATATGTATTCTTCTTCTCCCGCCTCGCATATTCCATTACCGCATTTATTAGTCTTATCGCAGTCTTTTGGGCAGTATAATCCGCCGCAGTCAGCTGTGCATGCATTTTCAGTGCATGATGATGAAGTGCAGGTTTCATAAGGCTCGCATACATTGTTGCCGCAAGTTGCGCAGAATTGCTTGCTTTGGCCGTTTTTTGTGTAAGTTGCACATTTTTTTGTTGGGCAGTCATTCTTAAGGGTGCATTTTTGATTTTCACAAACCGCATGGACAAATCCTCCGTTAGGGCAGGAATATTCCGGGCAGTCTGAATCTTTAGTGCATTGAGTGCACACAAGTTTTCCACAGCCGGCGAAGCAGCCGTTGCTGTCATAAGCACCTTCGTAATGGCATCCGTCTTGAGGTGCAACGCAATCCGCAGGCTCCGGGCATTCAACACAATGATAAACTATTTGTGATCCAGTGACGAGCTTATTTATTTCTTTAAAATATCCGGATTGGCAGACGCAGTTTGGATTTGTCGAGCTTTCGCCGCACTGTACGACAGTCGAAGCTGAATTGCACGTTTGCTTATAATCGCTACAGCAATCTCCAATTTGCGTGCAGGCACTGTCGCAGAAGCATTCAGAAACGCCGCTTTTTTGGTTGCAGTAATTGCCGCCATTTGGATTTCTGCATGTGCCTGGCTGGTCAGCATTGACAGAAAGGACAGATAGAGATAACAGAATAAATATTCCCAGCAGGTAATTCACAGCTCTTTTTGGCATAAATACTTTCCTGAAATCGCTTATATTTAAATATTTGTATGGCTTCAAATTTCCTCCTTCAAATTGGCAGTAACAACCATTGTCAGTGTTGATTGTATTTCTTTCTTGTTTTTCCTGAAGTCTATAACGAACTGGTTGAACTCCTCAACATCTTCAAACTTCAGCTTGATCAATAAGTCATATTCACCGGTAACTCCAAATACCTCTTTTACATGCCTGTCATTCAGAAATCTTGAGTCTATATATTCTGTTGTTCCCCCTTTCACAAGCATGAAGACAATGAAATTCTCACCGACAGCCTTGTTGCTGAGCTTGATCGTGAACTTTTCAATTACCTTTTCCTGAACGAGCCTTTTTATCCTCTGGTGGACTGTGCTTGGCCTTATTTTTGTATTCTTTGCTATCTCTCTTATTGGAAGCCTGGAATCATGCTTAAGCAACTCCAGTATCTTTTCATCTTTCTTGTCCATTTCCATCATTCTAGAAAATTTACAGTTAATATATAAATCTTTCTAAAAAAATCCAATTTTTTTCTGAAAAATCGGATTTTTTACAATAAAATAAGAGAAAAATATAAAAAATCCAATTTTTTCTTATAGTTTAGGTGATTTTGATGGACAAGGGCGCAAATTATGAAGTGAAGGATATGAAACTGGCAGAACAGGGGAGGCTGAATATTGAATGGGCAGAGATGCAGATGGGGGCATTGATTAAAGTAAAAGAAAGATTTTCCAAAGAAAAGCCATTGAAAGGCATCAAAGTCGGGCTTGCTTTGCACGTTACTAAAGAGACAGCGGTTCTTGTAAGGACGCTAATTGCAGGCGGCGCGGATGTTGCAATAACTGGCTGCAATCCATTAAGCACCCAGGATGATGTTTCTGCCGCATTGGCGGAAGAAGGAGTCAAGGTATGGGCTTACAAAGGTGAAACAAAGGAGGATTATTACAGGTATCTCAATAAAGTTATTGAATTTAAACCAAATATAACTATAGATGACGGCTGTGATTTGGTAACTGAAATACATACAAAGCATCCTGAATTAATTTCTAGCATCATTGGAGGCGCAGAAGAAACCACAACAGGCGTGATAAGGCTCAAGGCAATGGAAAAGGATAAGGCATTGAAATATCCAATAGTAGCAGTAAATGAGTCAGGCACAAAGCACCTAATGGACAATGTCAAAGGAACCGGGCAATCGACAATAGACGGGATTTTGAGGGCAACAAATGTTCTGATAGCGGGAAACAATTTTGTAGTATGCGGTTATGGAGACTGCGGCAAGGGCGTGGCCAAAAGGGCCAAGGGAATGGACGCAAATGTTATAGTAACTGAGGTTGATTCATTTAGGGCGCTGCAGGCTGCAATGGACGGGTTTAGGGTCATGCCGCTTAGCGAAGCCGCGAAGATAGGGGATATTTTTGTGACAGTTACAGGAAATAAGAATGTGATTGACATTGAGCATATGAAACTGATGAAAAACGGCGCAATTCTCGCAAATTCCGGACATTTTGACGCCGAGATCAACATAAACGGGCTGAAAAAAGTTGCCAGGGCTGAGAGAAAAATACGGCAGTTTATGGATGAGTTCACATTGGACAGCGGAAGAAAAATATTTATTCTTGGAGAGGCAAGGCTAATTAATCTGTCTGCTGGCGAGGGCCACCCGTCATCGATAATGGCAATGTCGTTCTGCAATCAGGCCTTTGCCTGTGAATTCCTTGTCAAGAACAAAGGAAAGCTTGAGCCAAAAGTTTATGTTCTTCCTCCGGAAAAAGATGATGAAATCGCCAGACTGCAGCTTAATGCTATGGGAATAGAAATTGATAAAATGACAAAAGAGCAGGAAATTTATTCCCAAAGCTGGCAGGAAGGGACTTGAAATAGAAAAGTTTAAATATGTTTACAGCTATTTCTATTGTAAACATGGCTACATCTACCGTATCAGCCAGGCTGGAAAGCAAGGACATAAAGGAAATAGAAAGGTTTGCAAAAGAAGAGGACTTAGACAAAAGTACATTCGTTAAGAAGCTGCTGCACAGAAGCCTTGAAAATTATAAGATAGAATATGCCTTTAGACTGTACAAAGAAGGCAAGGTATCCTTATGGAAAGCTGCTCAGATAGCTGGCAAGAGCCTTTGGGATATAATAGCCCTGATGGAGGAATATGATGCTTACCTAAACTATGATGTGGACGACCTGAAAGAAGATTTGAAAGAGGCAAGATGATTGTTGTTTCGAATGCTTCGCCTATTATTTTTCTCAGCAAAATCAGGAAACTGGATCTATTACTGAAGCTGTATAAGGAAATTTACATTCCTATTAAAGTCCTTGAAGAGCTCCTCAAGGGCAAAGACGACACCTACCTAGACAGGTACATACCAAAATTTAAAGCAGAAGAAATTAAGGGAAAGATAAGTGCCTTGCAATTACATGAGGGTGAACTGGAAGCGATAAGCTTGGCTGTTGAAAAGAAAGCAGATTTGGTATTGCTTGATGACAAGAAGGCAAGGATTGTTGCTAAAGGTATGAAACTAAAAGTTAAGGGCACATTAGGGCTGCTATTGACATTCCTGGACAAAAAGCTGATAAGCCATGACGAGTTCAAGCTCCTGCTGGACATCCTTGTTAATGCAAATTTCAGAATCAGCATAAATTTATTTAAAGAAGCGCTTAAGCAGGCAGAAGAGATTACAAATAAATAGATTTTTCATTTCTTAAACATGCTATAATTCAGCATCTTGTTCAGTTTCTCCATTTCGCCTTTGCTTAATTTTTCCTTTCTGAATATTTTATCATGTGAGAACTTTGCATAGAACAGCAATGAAGCAGCGAGCAAGATTATTGCCAAAATGAGGTAAATATTTCCGCTTCCTGGCACTTCTGCCACTGCTGCTCCGGTCAATGATGAAGTTAATTGCTCTTCAGTTTGTGTCGGCTGTTCCTCTAAAATGCATGGCTTGCAAACCCCGCCACAGTCTATTCCTGTTTCATCTTGGTTTTTTATGTTGTCTTCGCAAGTATCTTTAGCCGTTAGAACAGCGCATTGCCTGCCTTGTTCAGGAATTTGATTTTGAGGGCAGCTGTCTAATCTTAAAAAGTCAGGCACTTGGACAAGCTTGCAGTTTCTCGATTGTTTTCCTTCTATGCAGACAGACCATTCATCGCATTGCCAATCTAAGCTGCATTGGTAGCCGCTGCTTCCGCCCCCTCCTCCACTCCCTCCTGAATTTACACTGCCAGAGCTGCCGGAAGGTGATGAAGATGACACAGCATTCACTGTCAATGTAACATTGTTTGAGCTTGTTAAATTTGCTCCGTCAAAAGCAAAAAAGATAATGTATCTTGCTCCGCTAAATCCCGAATCTGGTGTTAGAGTTACAATTCCAGTTGCGTTATTTATTGAAATTCCGATATTTGAAATATTTGTATAATTATAAGTTAAATTTTCATTGTCAATGTCAACAAAGCTTAAATTAAGGTTTATTGTTTCGAATGTATCCTGATTCCAGGTTTTGTCTTGAATTGAATTATTGAGAATTGGAGCTGCATTCCTGATTGCAAAGATTGTTGAGTTTAATGAAGTTCCATTGACAGTTCCGTCATATGGAATTATTTCACAGGTTATATTGTCATTTTTTGAGTAATTGCCGGACTTCAAGCTAAATAAATTTGCAGCAGTTTCTATTGCAATATTGTTTTTGTGCCAGCTTATGAAATTTGCAATTGAATCTCTATCAACATCATTAGTGGTTTGGTTGTTGCACGTCAATGTCCCATTTCTTCTGCTATGCTCATCATTTGAGGTTATTGTTGGAATTGATTGCGTTGGAGCTGAATTCTGAATCAGAAAAGAAGTGCTGTTTACAAAATCGCTGAAGCTTGTTCCGTCAGAAGCGCTGACGCTGAAAATCCAGCTTTGGGTTTTAGTTAAATTGCTTGAATTAATTGCTGTCAAATTTCTAAATTCAACTTTCTCGCTTCCATTTACATACCACAATGTTTGGTTTCCCTGTTGTGGTTCATTGTCTGGATCATTAAATGTCCAGCCAGTTGTTAGAGTTCCATTGCTTCTGTTGAGAAAATCAGTACTGCCTAAAATCACATTAAAAACCGTTGGAAAATCGTTTAAAGGAGTCACATTTAGGGTTACATTGTTTGAATATGTTATATTATCGCTGTCATTAGCCAGGAAGATCGCATATCTTACGCCAAAGAAATTCAATGACGGGGTAAAATTAACAACTCCCGTGCTTGAATTTACTATAATTGTTATGTTGTCCACACCCGACAATAGGCTGAAACTCAAAGTGTCATTATTTGGATCAGAGAAATTTCCGCTGATGTTGAAAGAAGTTGAAGTGTCTTCTGGCCAGGTTATGTTTGGGAGATTTGAATTTAAGATTGGATTGAGGTTGTTGGCTAAAAGGAGGTTGTTTTGTATCTCTGCAGATGTGGGTGAACGGCGGGAAAACCTTACACTGCCTATCATTGTTGCATTTGTGCATACGGGGGGGTCTGCTATTGCATTACCGTCAATAAGCATCTTTGCATTCAGGCTGGTTGAGTTAAACATGATTGTAAACGTGTGAAAAGAGCCAAAATCGTTGCCTCCGCAGCCGCTGTCGCATATTGTCGTTATGGCGCTATCGCTAGTATCGGAGCAATCTACTTTCTGGATTTTATCGTCGGCGGTTCCTGCTTCATTATCTATCCTAAACCTCAGCAAAAAGCCTGTTGTATTGCTGGCAACATATTCAACATCCCAATTGCTGGCGCCGGTTGACTTACCTTCAAATGTATGGTTTATTCTATCATATAATGTTATATTGCTTCTTAACGGCAGCGTGTTATTTGGAGCGGCTCCGATAATGCTGAACTGTGCCGACTCATTTAAGTATGTCCTGCCTGCTGCTAAGGAATCCGCAGATGCCATTATAAAAAAAATTCCCGAAAATAAAAGCCCGAAAAATAGCATTTTTTGCATAGGTCTAAAGTGATGTTTTTTTATATAATCAAGAATCATATATAAAACTAGCGCCGGTATTTTTGCATTTTGCCAGCTACTCAACCCTTGTGATAACTGAGCCCTGAAACGTATGGCTTATCGAGGTGTCAGCATTAGTAAAAGTTACATTCACTTGCCCATTATATTTTTGACCGCTTATACTGCAGCCAGAAGCTGTAAATGTCCTTTGTTCTGCATTTTTGAAAGTGGGCTGGGATGCTGCTGATGTGCAATCACTTGCCGTTACAGTCACACTTGTCGTGTCATACCCTAAGCTATTTTTTAATGTGACACTAACCTCTCCATTTCCAGGTCCAAAATTCTGCACTAAATGATCCAAACAAGCAATCCCAGCCGGCAATGTGCACCTGCTCGGTAAAAATTTATCAGGGCTTAAAACTCCAAAATATGACAATGCCCCTATTGCAACCAGAACTACAAGAATGGCCCATCCATAAGTCATTATGAATTCCAGCGCTGCCTGAGACCTCTTTTTTAGCATGATTAATTTATTTGAACAGTTAATATTTAAATATGTCGGAAAAATTTATAAGGGTTACAGGAAAACTGCCAGAAAATGATTAACGAGCTTGAGTTCAATATAAGAAATGAAACAATGGCTTTCTGCCGGAAAAATCCATCCTATGGCCTTTCTTATGCCTTTGGCATTGTAGCAGGCATGGAGAGGTATTTAGGAGCATTAGGCGAGAATAATGTAAGAGAAAATGCTAATTATCCTGACGTGTTTAAGCAGCTGAGAATAGCGCCGTTAAATGATGAGCAGAAAATTCATTTCTATAGAGCAAAGGTTAAAGGCATGCTTTACATGTATAACGCTGTCAAAGACATTATAATGGAGCCTGACAATTTTGCCAGGCACGGCCATTTGACTGAAGCTTCGAGAAAATCGGTAATCCAAAGATACGAACAGGCAGCCAGGAGCGTCTACCGCTCCTTACAGGAAGAGCTTGACGAGCCGTTATTAAGCTTGGAAATTGCATTGCTTTCCCACCTTAGGCCAACAAAGCCATCGAACAATTGAATTTCAGCAACAATTAAATACTTCTTATCAAGACGCTTCTGTAAAGGGGGTTGGTTATGAGATTTGCTATACTAGTTATAATGTTAGCTTTGTTAGCCATGAATGCGAATGCCAGCTGGCAGACATACCAGCATGACTTGAGGAATACGGGCCTTGCAAATGGAAGCGGGTATTTCCCTGCAGCAACTGCCAATTACAGCCTTGAAGGCGTTGGAATGAATTTCCAGCCTTTGGTAGGGGATTTGGACGGCAATGGCAACAATGAGATTATAATA
>JACOUX010000030.1 GCA_016177615.1 Candidatus Woesearchaeota archaeon
ACGATTCTTCACAGCTTAGTCGGTGGAAGCGGCTTAGTTATAGGATGCCTTGGAAAGTACAAATAATCAGTTTAATGAGACTGGTGTGCTTTGATGATTATAATAAACTCTCGCTGAACTATAACACCCCCTGTCAAGAAAATACTTGGAGGCGGCAGGCACCCAATTTGACGCTTCTGTTTCAGCCAGCATGATTATGGTTCCATCTATGCTTTTGCCGCAAAGATAGCATGCATAGCGTGATATGCCGCACTCAATTTCAAATGCCTCAATTGCGCCTTTCCTTATTTTTTCCATCAAAGAAGCCCTCACTTGCTGGAACTTTGAGCCTATTATTGTCCCCCATAAAGCATGGGAATGGCTTCTTTTTATAAAATTAGTCAAAATTCTTGCTTATTCCGCACACTAAACCAAAAAACTTTAAAACAATAGCAGCTTAGCCTTTTCTATGGCTGGAGCTTTATCTTTAAAAAATATTGACGTCAGTGGAAAAAATGTTTTCTTGCGGTGCTCTTTTGATGTCCCTCTTGATTCCACAAAGGGCTTGCTTGATTCAAAAAGGGTCAGGGATGATTCTCGCATAAAAGATGCTCTTCCAACTTTGTCGTATCTGATAAAAAACAACGCAAAAATCATCTTGGCAGGGGGGTGGCTCGGAAGGCCTAAAGGCGAAGACCAAGAGTTAAGCATGGCACCTGTTGCATTAAGGCTGCAGGAATTGCTCAAGGAAGCAGGCTTGCTTAAACACCCTGTAATTCTGACTCCGAACTGTCTTGATGGAAGCAATCCAAGAAGCGCCTACAAAAATAAAGATGAAGTTGCAAGGGATGTTGCTGGCTTGAAAGAAGGGCAGGTTATCCTTCTGGAGAATGTGAGATATGATCCTGAGGCTAATGCAGATAATCAGAAATTTGCGGAATTCATGGCATCGTTAGCCGGGAATGATGCGGTTTATGTCAACGAGGCAGAGGCCCAAAATCACAGGCCTGAAGCGACAATCACGAGCGTGCCTTCTTTAATCTCCAAAAACAATGGCAAGGCGGCATTTGGGTTTAAAGTGGCGGATGTTATCAAATATCTTGGAAATTTGTCAAAGCTTCTTGAGAAGCAAGGCAGGGGTCCTTTCATTTTCTTCTTGTCCGGCAAAAAAATCGAGACCCAAGTTGGGATAACGTCAAAGATATCTGTAACTTATTCCCTGCTTGACAAAATGAAGGAAGGTGACATTATATTCGTGCAGGGCGCAGTTACTTATACATTTTTGATAGCAGAGGAGTATCTTGATGTAATAGAAAGAGAGCTGGACAGCATAAGCAGGATAATTGAGAGTTACAATAAAAAAATAAAGGAGGAAAGCGACAGGATAAAAAAAGAAGTTAAGGAAAATGCATCAGAAGCTGCGCTCAAGGCGCAGGAATCCCTTCAAAAAGAAAAAAGCGGCAGGCTGAAAGAGATAATTGGCATAACTGACAATGAAATAAGATATTTGATTGGAAACTCTTTTGTTGAATGGAAAGAGATAGGGGAGCAGATAATCTTTGCGGCACAGCTTTATATAAAAGCAAGATCAAAAAAAGTTGCCGTAATTACAAATGTTGACCACACAATAACAAACAAATACCCGGACAAGTTTGGGAATCTCCCGCAGGACTCTGAGATAAAAACTTTTGGCTCTGCTGTTGGCATTCCAGAAGGATGGCTTGGAGTTGCCCCTGGCCCAAAAAGCCTGGATATTATAAGCAGCAACGTAAAAAGCGCCTTCATGCTCATCGTGGCAGGCCCCCTTTCAATTGAAGAGCCAAGAGTGGAAGAATTTTCAAAAACAAATAAAAAACTGCTGGAAGCTGTAAAAGAGGCAAAAAATAACGGCGTAATAACAATAGCTGCAGGGGGAGATACAGCTGCAATGGCCAGAACATACAAAGGTGAAGATGCTTTTACAGTAGTTTCAAATGCCGGCGGAGCTACACTAGAATTGATAGAAAAAGACGGGAAATTGCCTGGAATAATGGCAGTGGAAAATGCATATTAAACTCAAACCACAACCTTAATCTCATACTCAAAAACCTCTTTAACAGAGCTTTCTATCTCGCTTCTTATGCTTTCAATTGAATTATTCAGCTTGTCAAGGTCATTGCCTAATTTCTTAAGCTCCTCGCTGTTCTTCTCTATCCTGAAATTTGACTCTTCAAGCCTTTGCTTGAACTCCTTCAGCTGCTCAGCAACCCCTGTTGCCTTAATCTTGCTTTCAAGTTCTTCGTTTTCTGCCTTAAACGAGTAGTATTTTTTCATGAACTGCTCAAGAAATTCTTTGCTTAGCCTCTTTATCTCCTCCAGGGATTTCTCTTTTTTTCTTTCATCCAGCCCAATCTTGCTTTCAGCAAGCAATTTTTCAAGATTTGCAAGGACTTGCAGTATTGCATATCCTTTGTCATTCGCCAAGCTCTCAATCGGGTTTTTCAGGTATTCAAGCACAATCTCTTCATGCTCAAATGCAATGTGCGAATACTTTCTAAGCGGCCTTTCAAGAACAGAAAATGCCTGAAGTATCTTGTTCTTGTCTTCTGCAAATGAGCTTTCCATTCTTTTCTTTTCCTCATTCAGCCTAAGGAAGCTGCTGTATGCATCCCCTTTATTGAAGTTTTCTATTTCAGACAGTATTGCATCCTTTTCCCCGACTGCAAGCTCAGCCCTAGCATCTGCATCTTTCAGCTCAACATCAAGATTTATTTTTTGCTTGTTTTTCGCCTCAAGGATATGCGCCTTTTCAATCAGTACATTTACAGCCACTATCTTCCTGCCATTAAGAATGGCTTTAAGCTCCTTGAATATTTTGTCAAAATTCCTCAGGTTTTCAGCTATCTTGTTTGTCTCATTTGCGAAAAACTCCTGCAGTATAGTATAGCTTCTCAAGGTTGATTTATTCAGTTCATTTATCAGTTCGTCGAACTGCTTGCAGAACTCAATAAGATAAAAGTAATCCTTATTGTTTATCTCCATATGCCCAAGGAAAGAAGTGACAGCCCTTGCATATGCTTTTCTGTTGCCTTCCATATACTGCTTTGCCTTAAATGGTATGTTGGGATTCTGCAGCTTTGCATTTTCAAGAATTTCTATATTGAAGCGGGCCCTTTGGAGCTCCTCGCTTATTTTCATAAGCATTTCTTCTGTCTGCAGCCTCAGCTCTTCTGTTATAGGCTTTGACATTTCCTTAAGCCAGTCTTCAAGTATGGGCAGCTTTATCTCCAGAAACTTTTTGGCTTCCTGCTCTTCATCCTTGAAGATTTTTTTGAGAAATTCCAGCATTTTGACATAAAATTTTTCAATTTATGATTGGAAAATTTTTTTATATATAATTTTTACTATTTTGCAGGGCTAAAAACAAGTTTCACAAAAACCTTTATAAATAGATTTATTTTCCCACAGGATATGGTTTTTTTTAGTTTGGGGCTGTTGAGTTCGGTAATCATTATCAGCGTCTTGGCTCTATTATTTGCAGGCTGGCTGACAAGAGATGTTCTTAAAAGGGATTCCGGAACTCCGGCAATGAAAGAGGTTGCAAACGCAATCAAGATCGGCGCTGAAGCTTTCGTCAAGAGGCAATACACGACTATTGCTGTTTTATCAGCTGTTCTCGCTGTTATCATATTTGTTGCATACGCATTTTTTGCAAAAAACTATGCTTTGGGCTGGCGCACTTCAGTTTCATTTTTGTTCGGAGCAGCAAGCTCCGCTTTCGCAGGAATTTTTGGAATGTGGATATCAGTAAGGGCAAACTCCAGAACAGCAAGCGCTGCAAGAACAAGCATGAATGATGCATTCGTTACAGCTTTCAGGGGAGGCGCTGTTACCGGGATAGTAATTGTTGCGATGTCACTGCTTGGGGTTTCGATAATATATTACTTATTCAGCATCGGAGTGCATACAAAAGATGTGCCTTTCCTGATTGTAGGATACGGCTTTGGCGCATCATTTGTAGCATTGTTTGCGCAGCTTGGCGGAGGAATCTATACGAAGGCAGCTGATGTCGGCTCAGATTTGGTCGGAAAAGTGGAAAAAGGAATTCCTGAAGATGACCCAAGAAATCCGGCTGTAATTGCTGACCTTGTGGGCGACAATGTAGGTGACTGCGCAGGAAGAGGAGCCGATTTATTTGAAAGCACAGCAGCAGAAAATATAGGTGCAATGATACTTGGAGTTGCTCTCTATTCTCAGGGTTTTGGAATCAAAGGAATATTATTCCCTCTCGTTGTCAGGGCATTTGGGCTTATCACAACAACGGTTGGAATCATGACAGTAAAGCTTAAGAATGAAAATGACAACCCTATGACTGCATTAAACAGGGGATATTATAAAACAAGCTTTTTGGCAGCTGTTGTATTTTATTTTACAACAAGATGGTTGCTTCCAGGAACAGGCAACTGGTTTTTTTATTCAGGATTGGTTGGAATTGCGACAAGCATACTGATTGTCTGGATTACAGTTTACTACACAGAATCAAACCCATTCTTTTTTAAGAACAGCCCCGTAAAAAAAATTGCAAAGGCTTCATTGACAGGGCACGCAACCAACATCATAAGCGGGTTTGCAGTTGCAATGGAAGCAACAGTGCTTCCTGTAGTGGTTTTATCTTTTGCTTTAATCTTATCATTTTACTTTGGAAAAATGTCAGGGGTCGCTCACGGAGGGTTATATGGAACAGCTATTGCAACAATGGGTATGCTGTCAACTGCAGCCTATGTTCTTGCAATGGATAATTTCGGGCCGATAACCGACAATGCAGGCGGCATTGCTTCAATGAGCAAGTCCTCTGCTGAAGTCAGGAAAAGAACAGACAAGCTTGATGCTGTCGGCAACACGACAAAGGCGCTGACAAAGGGCTATGCAATCGGAAGCGCGGCATTGGCAGCTTTCTTGTTATTTACAGCTTATTTGGATGATGTAAAAGCGCATCTTCTCAAAAAAGGGATTGTGGTCGCATCAGTCACTGTTGATATTTCAAGGATACATGTTTTTGTAGGCGCTCTGATTGGAGCCATGCTTATCTTCCTTTTCAGCGCATTTGCTATAAAGGCTGTCGGAGACACTGCTTTTTCAATAGTCAATGAAGTAAGAAGGCAGTGGAAAGCGAAGAAAGGCATAATGTCAGGTAGGGATAAGCCGGATTATGCAAGAGTTGTTGACATTTGCGTCAAGGCATCATTAAAAGAAATGGTGCTGCCCGGCCTGCTTGTTGTCATAGTCACAGTAGTTGTTGGAGTTGTTTTGGGATATGAATCTGTTGCAGCTTATCTGATGGTGGCAACAATAACGGGAATTTTGATGGCTTTACTGCTGAACACAGGTGGAGGAGCATGGGACAACGCAAAGAAGCTGATTGAGGAAGGGGAGCACGGTGGCAAGGGAAGCAACGCTCACAAGGCAGCAGTCACAGGCGATACAATCGGAGATCCTTTCAAGGACACAGCAGGGCCTTCATTGCACGTTTTGATTAAATTATTGAGCACAATTACTTTGGTTCTTGTGCCGCTGTTTGTTTAGAAATTTCTTTTTTTTAAGAATTTAAGTTTCTTTAATTTGGTTAATCAATGGTTATTTCAATTAAAGCGAACTTTGAACCCCGACCACCCACCCCTAATTTGAGAGGGTTTTTGCTTGGGTGATTCGCACATAGTTTTATAAATAAAGACATTTAAGACTTATTAACATGAGAACTAAATTTTTTCTAGCGATTTTATTTGTATTTGCTCTGGCAAGTTTCGTTTCTGCCGAAATTTGTCTCGATGCAGACAAGGGTGATCTAGTGGAGAGGGGAAGGACTGCTATTTTAGATAATCAAGGTTATGAAAAATCATTTAATCTCGATTATTGTACTAACTCAAATAGTCAAATGGAACAAGATGTTTTTTCTGAGATTAATAAATATCAAAGTTGTTCCGGTCCAGATTGTTACATTATAGAGTTTGTTTGTAAATCAGATACTGAAAGAAGTTATTCTATAACGCCCTGTGCCACCGGTTGCACAAGTGGAGCATGTCCAACAGGGAGCTCTTATGATTATATTGGGAAAAGAATTGTATTGAATGAGGGAGAAACTAAATTATTAACTATGAATAAAAAAGTTTATTCATTTCAACTTGATCCATTTATGGGCGACAAAGTAGGTATAGAAATAGATAGAAAGCCTTCTTATCTTTTAGCTGTAAATGATACTCATGAGTTCGACGATTTAGTTTTAACAATTTTGAATATTAGTATTGCTAAATATTATGGGGACACTGGAGAGGGTGATTTAGTAAATGAAGAAAATGGCAGAGTAGTTTTTACAGTGAATAAAATAGGATGTGAACCTGTTGGTTTGAGGAAAGGCAATCAATACTGTTCACCCGAGAAGCAATGGGTTTCTCAGAGTGGTTCAGAAGAATTATGTCAGAATAACTTTGAGTGTTCAAGTAATCTCTGTATTTCTGCAAAATGTGTAAATCCAACGCTTTGGGAAAAAATCATAAATTGGTTTAAGCAACTTTTTGGTTCAGAATAATCCTATAGTATAAGGTTTAAATTTATATTTTTGACCTACACAGCCACCAATTTCTTCTCCTTAACCTCTGCATGAATAGCTTGTTTTGTAGTTTCCCAATAGAAATCCCTGAATTTATTATAGATAATTATTTAAATTGTAAGATGTTGTTTGGAGTAAAATGGACCTTACTGCTGTTATAAGGAAGGGAGAAAAACAATTCGTGGCCCTATGCCCGGAACTGGATGTGGCTAGCCAAGGGCATACAATCGAGGAATCAATTAAGAATTTAAAGGAAGCCTGCGAGCTATATATAGCGGAAATGGGGGCTCCTGAAGGAATCGGCTCGGAAGAAATCTTTGTTACAAGCATTGAGGTCAAAGAGCATGAAACTGCCGAGACTCTCAGGGCGTGAAGTTATCAAGATTCTCGCAAAGCAAGGATTTCATGCGGCAAGGCAGAAAGGAAGCCATATAATTCTTGTAAAAACTAATTTTTTAAAAAATGCCCCACAAAAAATACCACAAAAAGCCCGAAAAGCAGGTAAGGATAGCAAAAGCCCGAATTAAATTTCTTTTTGATGAAGCAAAAGAATCGTTCAGAAAAGACAGCAAGCTGTCTGACAAATATATAAAGCTGGCAAGAAGGATTGCAATGAGGTACAAGCTGAGGCTGCCTTCTGAACTGAAGAAAAGAATATGCAAGAACTGCCATAAATTTCTTGTCCCAGGGATTAATTGTAGGGTAAGGATTCATAAGCACAGGATAATCTATTTTTGCATGAGCTGCAGGCATTATATGAGGTACCCTGTTAAATAAAGTCTATTATTTTCTTTCAATATAGAAAATAAATATATTCACTATTAGCAAGCGAAAACTTTATATAGTACTTATATCACTACCAAGTAACAAATACTTTGGGGGTACATGATATGTGTATTGCATGTTCGATAGCTGAAGGCAATCCTAACGCTAAAAAGGAAAAGGAGATTGATTACTCGGCTAATCAGCAGTATAACAGTTCAGGGAATTTAAATTATTAAAAGTTAAAATGAGTATCGTAGAAATAATCAAACGTGATAGGAGCAGGGGAAATCTGAAGATTCATAAAATTAGAGTAGGTGAAGAAGTTTTTTACTCAAGCTCATTAGCTCAAGAGATGCTTAGCATTTCGATAACGACTTTAACAAAATGGCGTAAAACCGTTGAAGGGCAAGAAAGCGAAAACCCTTTAGTTTACCGCCTAGAAAATGGCGGTTATTATTACAGCCAATCTTTTATTGATAGATTCAGTTTAGGAAACAGATTAAAACCCATAAGCTAAGAAGATGGAAACCGAAGAATTATTTTTGGACGAGGATATGGAGCAGATTGAGGTAATGAGGGATTCAAGAAAAAAGATGAAGGACAAGGACTTCGCAAAGCTCATAAACAAAAAAGATCTTTCTGAGTTTGAGATGGACGAGATGTTTTTGTAGGCAAAATGAATTACTCTAACAACTATTATTTTAAAAAAGAAGTTCACCAATCTCATAAAGGGAGGAATATGCTTGCAGCAGCATTGGGCTTGGCTGGAATTCTTGCTGCGACAAAAACCGACTTGCCTAAGCGGGCAGGAGATATTTTTTCAAATGCAATTGATGACGCTATTTATGACCAAAATGTGACGTCTCAAAAATATGAGGTTATTGATCATCGCATACAAAAGGGAGATATATTGCAAACATTGGTTGGCGGAAACAAAATGGCTGTTGATTATGCAATTGCAATCAACCCGGGCCTGAATCTTGGCAAACTAAAGCCTGGCAAATACATAAGAATACCAGTTCTTTCCAAAAATGGAAATGGATATACTATTCCTGAACTGTTCAGCAAGTTTTACAGTACGCCCAAATAAATTTTTAAATCAGAGGATATTCTTTTGGTTATGGACAACTACGACCTTGAACTGAATAAAGTCATAGAACGCATAGTTAAAGACAACGCCAAACTTGTGTGCATCCAGCTGCCCGACGGCTTAAAGCCAAGGGCAAAGGAAATCCAGCAGGCAATAGAGAAAAACACAGATGCAAATGTGCTAATATGGATGGGCTCCTGCTTTGGCGCTTGTGACGTTCCTTTGCAGGTTGAAAGATTGGGAGTTGACTTGCTTATACAGTGGGGGCATTCCACCTGGAGGGGCAGCTGGTATTAATATGTTAACACAACTGAATAGTATTGAAGAATTGACTGGAAGGCTAAATTATTATGTGAACTGCTATGTTTCTACAGGTGCAGGTGAATTAGAAGATATTTTTATGCAGATGGGATTTCAAGATGGTATTGATGCCGTAGACAGAAAAACTCTTTGGGACGATTATCTTTGTGTGGAAAATAATTTGTATTATGGTTCGGTTATTTGGCACGGTTTAGAAGTTGATTTTGTTGATATTCCTCTGGAAGAAGCACTAAGTAAAAGAAGAGATATCGATTTTATGCCTATGTCTAAGTTTAGAGTTTACACAAACAGAAGTCCAAATGCCGATAAAATTTTACTTTCGGTTATGAAGGCCTTAGATAATGAAAGGCAAAACATGGCTTTTATTAATGATGCTGGTTCTACTGCGTATGTAAAGTTATCTGAGTTCTATAGGTAAAAACATAGTTGCTAATTATCAAGTTTTATATATGCATTCAATTCTTCTCATTTGATGAAAACCTATTTCGTTGTTACAGCAGTTGTAAAGCACAAGGACAAAGTCCTCATTCTCAAGAAATCCAAAGATGACTGGAACTATCCAAACAGATGGAGCTTCTGCTCAGGGTATGTGCAGGAGTTTGAGGCGGCAGAAGACACAGTTTTAAGGGAGATTAAAGAAGAGACAGGCTTGAAGGCAAAAATAACAGGCAAAGGAAGGATGTTTCAGAAAGATGACAGAATAAAAGGAAAAAGATGGATAATAACGGTGTTTCTTTGCGAAGTCGAATCGCAAAATGTCAGGCTTGATCGTGAAAATGTTGATTTCAGGTGGATAGGTATAAATGAGCTTAGAAAATATCCTACTGTACCCGGCCTTAAGAAAGATTTAAAAGTATTGGGTTTGATTTAATGGAATATTGAATGTATATGCAACAAACCAAAATTTTTTTAGGAGCTGACCATGCAGGCTTCAGGCTTAAGGAAGAAATAAAAAAATATCTCGATAATATTGGCTATAAATATGAGGATCTTGGCGCATATACTGATAAAACTCCATGCGACTACCCGGAAACGGCCCTTAACCTTGCAAAGAAAGTTGCAAAATCCAATGGAAAAGGCATCCTTATGTGCGGCACCGGAACCGGGGAGGCAATTGTCGCAAACAAGGTAAAAGGGATAAAGGCAGCCAACTGTTTTAACGAATACACTGCCAAAATGAGCAGGGAGCACAACAACAGCAATGTCCTCTGCATTGGTGCAAGGGTAATAGATGCCGGGAATGCAAAAAAAATAGCAAAAGCATGGCTTGAAACTGAATTCAGCAAAGAGCCAAGGCACAGGAGAAGAGTTAAGCAGATTGAAAATATCGAGAAAACTTTGTGTAAATAATAAGAAAAAATTTCGAGTCTCAAAGACTTGAAATTTTTTTACAATCAAAATGCAATTTATAAATTATTTTTTTGCTTCGGTTATATCTGCATCAGGGTTGCTTATTGGCGTTCTTCTGGTAAAAGCTGCCCCTGATGAGCAGAAGCCGCTTGCGAAATACTTTTCTTGCCTGAGGCCCATTTTTCTAATTTTGATTTTTGCATTTCAGATGCTTTATTTTTTTAATAATGCTTTTTACTTAATCATGCTGATAAGCTTTCTTGCAGTAATAATCTTCATTGAGTCAAGATTTAGAAGCCTGCATCTTAAATGCGCATGGAGCTATCCATTTTTTGCCATATTTTTTTTCATGGGCAGGGAAAACCTGAACCTGTTTGCAATAACCTCTTCCTTTGTGCTGCTTTATGGAATTCCTGCAGCTTCATTGATTTACAGCAGGAAAGAAAATAATTATTCCAGAGCATTCATTGGCGGCATTTTATATGTAGCTGCCAATATCATTTTCTTCACCACTTCTCGTTTCTTATCCTGAGATAAAATGCAATATGGTTTACTGCAATATGGAGAATAAAGCTTAAAAGCAGCGCAGCTGCAAAAATTTTCAGCGTTAAATCGAATATAGGCATCATGAAAATCAATGCCCCGAATACAAAGTCGGTCTGGTCAAATGGTATAAACCTGTCGCCTGGATTGATGTTAAGCCTTCTTTTTACAATGCTTTTAATAAGGTCACCTGCCAATGCGCCAAACCCCGTCAGGAAGCCAAACAGGAGCCAGTTCTGGTAGTCAATAAATGACATGCTCTGGAATGCCTCTTTGCTGTACAGCAGATGTTGAATATAGGCAATAACGACTGCAGATAAAATCCCGAAAAATATTCCCCTAAATGTCTTGTTTTGGCCAAGAATCGGCTTTCCGCCTATCTTCCTATTGAAGTCAACAGGGTAAGCAAGAAAATTTATTCCGTTAGCTATTACAGGGGCCATATTGGCAAAATAAGCGGGAAGCATCAGATAGAAGCATTTCAGGGTGAAAAATGCAAGAGATTCTACCATCACTCTTAGAAAATTATTTAAGCGATTATAAATCTTGTGCAAATATGCAGTTTAAATTCAACGTTCCCAATAAAATCACTATAATCAGGGTGGCGCTTATCCCTTTGTTTGCAGTAGTGCTTCTAGCGAACATTCCCTACAGGAACTGGCTCGCGGCTGTGATTTTTGGAATGCTTTCAATATCAGACATTCTGGACGGCTATTTTGCCAGAAAGAAAAAGCAAGTGACGGAATTTGGAAAGCTCATAGACCCTATTGCTGACAAGCTTCTCATATCAACTGCACTTGTATTTCTTATTGGCAAGGGTGTGGAATTCTGGATGGTTGCCGTAATAATCTCAAGGGAAGCTATATTGACTGCAATAAGGATATATCTTCTTCCTGCAAGGCTTGTGGTGCCTGCAAGCAATTTGGGTAAATTAAAGACCGTAGTGCAGAGTTTGGCAATAATATCTGTGCTTTTGGGCTTTTCCATAAGCTGGCATGTGATGGTTGCTGCCGTTATTCTTACTATACTATCTGGCATAGAATACCTTTTTGAAATCAGGAAGCTTACAGGCAACAAGGTGGTTAACCTGCCAAACCTGATAACTTTGACAAGATTTTTGCTCATAATCCCGTTTGTTTATTATTTTATCCAACAAAGAATTGATGTTTCATTGATAATACTTGCAGTAATAACCTTAAGCGATAAGCTTGACGGCATTTCAGCCAGGATAATGAACCAGATGACTGAATTAGGTTCAGGCTTCGACTCTTTTACAGACTGGGCAGTTATAATAACAACTCTGATGCTTTTCCTTGTTCAGGGCTATATAAAAAATGTGTTTCTTGTTGTTCTTTTGCTGGTGCCGCCTATTATAAGCGGAGCCATGAAAATGATTTATGCAAAAAGGCTAAAGAAAGTGCCTGTTACATTTATTGCGAAGATAAGCGTGGCAATGATTTATGTAACCTTCATTGTGATTTTGGTAAAGCTTACATATAATGTGAATATACTCAACCAATTAATAAACTACCTTTACATTGCGATACTTGTACTGGTTTACTTGACCATGTTCGGCTATATTTTCAAGGCAATGAGCCTAAAGAAGAATAGCGCTTGATGCTTGATATTATTACTAAAAGTTATTTGACGCAAACATAAACAAAAGAAGGAGGCACATTTAAGGGGACAAATGTCCTTCCCACACTGTCAAAATAAGAATCTAACAAGTCTCCAATCCCATTAGTGTATTGGAAAAGTATGAATCTGCCCTGCTTTCCCAACACATTTCTGGCTTCCTGCAGGATTTTTCTCCTCGTTGGCTCTGTGAATGCCCTGAATGGCAAGCCAGATATTATGCAGTCAGCGTCCCCTATACTCAGCTTTTTAAGATTTGAGCATATCTCCTCAGCGCCTGCATTTACAATAACAAGCCTCTTGTCGTTTATAGTGTTGGAGATATGATGGCAGAATTCTTTATTCACTTCAAAACATACCAGCTTTGTATCTGGCCTTGCTTTCTTCAGGATGGGCTTTGTAAAAGTGCCTAATCCAGGTCCGAGCTCCACTATAGTCTTTGAGTTTTTGAAATCAATCCATTTAAGTATTTCCCTAGTTAGGTATTTTGAGCTTGGAGCTAGAGCCCCAACTTCCCTAGGCTTCTTTATGAACTTTGACAACATGATTAAGGAATCTTTCATGCTAAATCACCTACATTCTGCGTAATTTTAGATCTAAAGCTTTTCAACGAATTGTTATTATAAGCCAATAATATGATAGATACAACCGCTGTAACAATTCCATAAGCCAAATGCGTAATGTGTTGCTGCTCCTCAAAGCCTGCTCTTGCATGCAAAGTGTGAGGCAGGAAAGCAAAGAAAAGCCCAATGAAAAGCCAAATGATTCCAATAAAATCCAGCAATTTGCTGTGTTTCATGAGAAAAACAAAAAGAAAAGCTGCCTTATGCAGCCTCTTTTACTCCATATGCTACGCCAAGCGAAACAACTCCTACTGCTATATGCAAGTAGCTTATCTCGGCATTTATGGCAAAGATGCTTGCAAGCAAGCCGCTCGCTCCTGGAATGAACCATAGAACACCAACCACAAGAGCTATTATGCCTACCCACATGTTTGTTGGCTTTGCGCTTCCTTTTGAAGCAAGCCATAGTATCAAGGCGCCTCCAACAAGGTGCAATATGTTCTGCGCAAGATTAACACCAAAAATCCCTAATATGGGTACCTGAAAAAACCCAACTAGACCTAAAAGCACCAGCACAACTCCAATCACCATTGCATATGTTTTTTGTACATCCGCGATATAGACCACCTCCATGGTTTACATATATCTTTTTGGGCAGGATATTTAAGCTTTTCGTGGAATTTTTATTATATTATATATTTTACAATAGATATTTTAGAAGAACTATTAGAAACATTTTTAAGTTCTTTGGCTTCCTTTTCCTCATGACCTGTACAATAATAGACTGCTACACAGACGAGCCTGCTGGCTTAGGAGTTCCCCCTTACCTAGGGACATACCCAAGGTACATAGCAGGATACCTGAATGAAGATGTTAATTACCTTACTATTGATGATTTAAGGCTTTGGAAAAAGCACAATTCTGTTGTGAAGGAAACCAAATTATCCCAAAAGACAGATATTACAACTTACAATTTAACTGTCAATTACAGGAATGTTGGAAAAATACTTAATGAGACAGATACTTTAATTGTTGTCCTTGGCGTTCATGTTCCTGGCAAATACCTTTCTGCCGTTCCAGGCACTTTGAATGAGATAATCCCCATGATAAGGAATTTTAACTGCAAGAAAATACTTACAGGCCCTGCTGTCTTTGGAACACAATTGTTTGGAGGCAGGTTTTATGAGAAAGCTGATTTAAGTGTTTTTGACAAAGTTTCTTATGATATGTTCAATTTTCTATACAAGGATGTTAAGGAATATTCTCTCAAAGGAACTTCAATCCTTAAGCAAATTCCGGATCATAGGATGATTGAGATTGAGACAGGGCATGGCTGCGACATAGGGAAATGCTCATTCTGCACAGAGCCTTTGAAGAACAAGGTTGAATTTCGGGAGAAAGAAGATGTTTTGAATGAAATTATAGAGTTCTATAAACTAGGGGCCCGGTTTTTTAGATTGGGAAAACAAACCTGCTTCTACACTTTGCCTTATGCTGGTAAATTATTGAAAGATATTCACTCCCATTGCCCTGAAATAAAAATTTTGCACATTGATAATGTTAATCCTGTGAAGGTCGTTCTTGATAAGAAAAATGATTTTGAAATAACCAAGGCAATTGTGAAATACTGCACTTCGGGAAATATCGCTGCATTCGGAGTTGAGTCTTTTGATTTGGAAGTTGTGAAAGCAAACACTTTGAATACGCCTCCAACGATTGCTTATGAAGCTGTAAAGATTCTGAACAAGTACGGCGGAGAAAGGGGAAGCGACGGAATGCCTAAATTCTTGCCGGGAATAAATATAATTTTTGGATTAAGAAATGAAAGCAAGCAAACACATCTTGAAAATATGAAATGGCTTTCAAGAATTTATGAAGAAGGGCTGATGCTTCGGCGCATTAATATTAGACAGGTTGCAATATTTGAAGGAACATCATTATTTAATGAAGGAAAAGATAAATTTCTGAGAAAAAATAAAAAATTATACTGGAAGTGGAGAAATGACATAAGGCAAAAGATAGACTGGCCGATGCTGCAGAGAGTTGTTCCAGGTCGATTACGGGGAAGGTTGTGGGGCAAATTAGTAAAGTTTTTTAAATAGACTTTTTATTCTTATTTTTAAGCCTCCGTAGCTCAGCAGGTAGAGCGTATCGCTGTTAACGATAAGGTCGTCAGTTCGAGTCTGACCGGAGGCGTAAGGGGCCCAAGTGGGCCTCAATTTTCTTAATGTGCTTTGGATGAAAAAGAGAATGTTAAGCGAAACCGCATAATTGATTTTTGTGCCAAAGACCGAAAAGCATTATTTAGCGGTTTTGCGTATTCTCTTTTTCATCCAAAAGATAGAGCTTGCCCTTTATAATAGTTCACAGCGCCATGTCCAGTGCTTTTTTGTCCAGTGGTCGGAGGCGTTTTTATTTCTCCACAACTATTATATATAATGCAGAAAATTCTAAACTCATGCAACAAATCCCTTACACGCCAATAAAGCATATCCTTGTCTGCACCAATGAAAGAGAATCCGGAAAAGACTGCTGCTCCCATGTACAAGGCTATGAAATATTTCGGGAATTAAAAGACTGGGTCAAGTCAAATGGATTGGCTTCAAGAATCTGGATTACAAGAACAGGCTGCCTGGGATTCTGTAATAATGTCGGCGCGACTGTCGTAATCTATCCTGACCAGTTATGGTTCAGGGAAGTGAAAAAAGATGAAATTCAGAAGATAAAGGAATTTATTCTTGACGCGGTTAAATGATAAAACTTTATAAATGAAGATATTTTTCAAACAGTATTTCGGGCCTGTAGCTCAGTCTGGTTAGAGCGTCGCTCTGATATAGGCTAGAGGTTGCTTTTTGCCTTCTAAAAGGCGAAGGTCGTGTGTTCAAATCACATCAGGCCCATATTTTAATTCCTGGAATGAATATTGGAACCCCAATTCTTTAATAACCCCACTTAAGAAGATTTTTAATTTATCGCTTTCGTTTTTATTTAGAGTTATAACATATGAATTTTTCCAGTGGTATTTTTCTCTACCGTATATAGCATGTTTTGGAAAAAGAGAATGTCAAGCGGGAACTGCATAATTGATTTTTTATGCAATGGAAAATCTTAATTTGGCAGTTTTGCGTGTTCTCTTTTTCATCCAAAAGATAGAGCTTGCCCTTTATATAGTTCACAGCGCCATGTCCAGTGGTTCACTCTTTCAATTTTCTTTTTCAGTTAAATTTATTTAGAAACCGCTGTTTCCGTGAAAAATAAAACCATGTCTAAATTCATTTTAACTACCACAAAGTTTATATATAAGTATGTTATTTTTAGATAGCAACACTTTCATTTTGATTAAAAAATAAAAGATTGGAGGGGTACATGATGGGTCTTAAAACAAATCTATTCATTGCAATTGCAGTCATATCTGTTTTCTTGCTGAGCGGATGCGAAGTTTATAATACGCTTTACGGGACATCGAACGCCACAACAGGTCAGGTAATAGCTCCTCCCCAGGAAGGTGAAGAAGGAGAAACTGGCGAGACTGGCGCAACAGAGCCAGGAGAAGAAGTCATGGAAGAAAAGCCAAGCATTCCAGTTGTTGTTGAAAAGTCAGGAGAAAAGCCTGTTGTTATTGTTATCCAGGAAACTGATTTGGTTAACTTGATACCAAAAGCAGAAGATCCAGATAAGGATGCAAGGTTAACATTCACATTCACATCTCCTGTAAGCGACAGCGGGGAATGGCAGACAACTTATGGAGATGCTGGAGAATACACTGTCACAGTAACTGTATCGGATGGAGAGGTGGCAACCTCAAGGGATGTATTGATAATTGTAAACAAAAAGGAAGAAGCGCCTACAATAGACTCCAGCAAGCCGATTGAAAGCGGCCTGGAAATAGATGAAGGCGACTCTGTAGAATTCAGCGTCGCTGCAAGCGACTTAAACAAAGACCCATTATTTTTTTCATGGAAGCTTGATGGGGGAGCTGCAGGCCAAGGAAGCGATTACACTTACCAGACTGATTTTGACAGTGCAGGAACGCACACGGTCAAAGCCGATGTTTCAGATGGGATGGCTGCCGCAAGCAAAATATGGTCTGTCGATGTGCGCAATGTCAACAGGAAGCCTGTATTGGAGCAAATAAACAACCTGCGTGCCAAGGAAACTGACAGGATAGTAATCACAGCGCTTGCAACAGATGACGACAAAGATACCATAGCCTACTCAATAAGCGATAATAAGTTTGCGCAGGACAACAATGTATTTTCTTGGCAGACAGAATATGACAGCGCCGGCACTTATGAAGTGACGATAAGCGCAAGCGACGGCACAGACACATCAAAGCAGACATTCACGGTAACTGTTGAGAATGTAAACAGGCCGCCTGTGATTGTTGACGTGCTTCAGAAATAATTTTTTTATTTTTATATTTTCTTAGTTGGGGGAATTAAATGAGAAAAAACATCGCGTTACTGCTGCTTATGCTTCTGGTTTTTCCCTATCTTGCTTATGCAGCGACAACATTTATAATCAAGGAGACAGAAAAGATAAGCCTGGTTCCAAATGCAACCGATCCCGACAACGACAGGCTGGAATTTACCTACGAGTCCCCATTGAATGAGAATGGAGAATGGCAGACAACTTATGGAGATGCTGGAGAATACAGAACTTCGATAATCGCCTCTGACGGAGTTTCAACTGATTCAAAGGACGTGCTCATAATAGTTGAAAGAAAAGAGGAAGCCCCCTCAATAGACGATTTTTCTCCAAAAGAAAGCCCTATCAGCATATATGAACTTGATTCTATTGATTTTTGGGTGTCTGCAAGCGACTTGAACAAAGACCAGCTGTCATATATATGGCTTTTTGATGGCATAGATTCAATGGAGGGGCAAAGATTTACTTATCATTCAGATTACAACAGCTATGGCCAGCATGAAATAAAAGTAATTGTTTCTGACGGAAAACTGGAAGCCAGCAAGAGATGGCTCATTAATGTTGCCAATGTTGATTTAGAGTCCTTAATCAGGCAGATAAGCGGCGTTTCAGTCAATGAGGGGGAAACTGCCAGATTAACCATTCCTGAATTTGAGAAGTACGGGTTGGACTATGCAATTTCTGATCCTATAGGCGATGATAACGAATGGAAAACATCATATGATGATGCAGGGGCTTATAAGGTATGGGTGCGTGCCGAGGGAGAAGGGTTTAAGGGAGAGAAAATTGTCGAAGTGGTTGTTAATGATGTGGACAGGCCTCCGGTTTTTGATGCTATTGGAAACAGGATAATAAGCGAGGGCGAGCAGCTTAAAATCATAATTAGTGCAGTTGACCCTGACGGAGACGAAGTAACTTATTCGGCTAGTGCGCTGCCTGAAGGCGCGGAGCTAAAAGGCAGCATTTTTACCTGGGTACCGGGCTACAACACAGTAAACAAACAGGGATTGGTTGACAGCTTAATCGGAAGGTTCAGCGATTTGGGCAAGAACTTCTATGTAAAGTTTGTAGCTTCCGCAAAAGACAAGAGAACAGAGCAAAATGTGGTAATGACAGTGAAAGATATCAACAGGGCTCCTGTTATAGATGAAATACCTGATATAAGGTCTGCCCCTGGAGATACCATTGAGATCAAGGTTAATGCTTATGACCCTGACGGGGATAAGATAACTTTGAAATATTCAGGATTTATGGATTCTGATACATATAAGCCAGGCTACAACGATGCAGGCATTCATTCTGTCAAGGTTACTGCAAGCGATGGCGCTTTAGAGGCTTCGCAGACAGTTAATATCATAATTGAGAAAACCAATAGGGCCCCTATTTTCAGCATCATTAAGGATACAAAAGTGGAAGAAGGAAATACAATAAGTATTTTGCTTCACGCATCTGATCCTGATGGCGACGATGTGCAGTATTCGCTTAACAATCCTCCTGAAGGCTCCTCATTAAACGGAAATTCATTCTCATGGCCGATTGGCTTTGAAGTTGCAGGCAAAAAAGCAACAAAAGTCATTGAGCTGTATTTTGCCGCAAGCGATGGCCGAGAAGTTTCAGGACAGACAGCACGAATAGAAATAAAAGATAAGAATAGGGCTCCAAGAGTCATAAGCTCCAGCAGAAACGTTATTGTAAACATAAGCCAGCCAGTGCTGTTGGAAGTCAATGCAGTTGATGATGATAACGACCCTATAACTTATACTTGGGATTTTGGGCTGTTTAGCAAGTACAGGGCAGGCAGCAGCTATTTAAGGTCATTTGACAGCCCTGGAAACAACCTTGTTAAAGTCAAGATAAGTGATGGCACAGACTCGATTGAGCAGCCTATTGATGTTTATCTCCAGGACAACGGAAAATCTCCATTTGGAAGTGTGTCTTTTGCTTCCCATAAGGTAAACATAACCTACAGGAAGCAGACTACAACATACAAGGCTTATCAAGCTGGAAACTCGCAAGCTTCGACTCAAGGGAATACATTGCCAAGAATCCTTGACTTCAGCAGGAATGTTGAAGCAAGTGTCAATAAGCCTGTAATCCTTTTTGTAAAGGCAGCTGATGAGGACACACTTTCCTACATGTGGGAGTTTGGCCCTTATGAAAAGTATATTGCAGGCCCTAGCATACAAAGAGTCTTTACAAGTGCAGGAGCAAAAACAGCCAAAGTCACTGTAAGCGACGGCAAGGGCTCTGTTGAGCAGGTTATTAATGTGAACGTGCGCTGAAAATCCCAAATTTTATAAATGCATGTGCTTCATTTTCTGATATGGCAATGTCCATAAAAATTGATGATGATTCAGACAGCGCTGTGCTTAATATAGCGCTCGATACGATAAGAATCGGGAAGCAGGCGCTTATTTTTGCCAATACCAAGAGGTCAGCAGAAAAAACTGCAGAGGAAATTTCAAAAAAAGTCAGAATGGGTGACAAGATGCTAAGCAGCCTTGCAGACGATGCCCTAAACTCTTTGTCAAGGCCGACAAGGCAGTGCGAGAGGCTGGCTGCATGCCTCAAAAAGGGAATTGCATTTCATCATGCCGGCTTAACCCAATCTCAGAAGAATTTGATTGAGGACAGCTTCAGAAGCGGGATGATAAAAATCATATGTGCCACGCCAACTCTTGCGTATGGGGTTGATACTCCTGCTTATAGGGCCATTATAAAAGACCTTAAAAGATACACTGCCCATGGTCTGTCATGGATCCCTGTTTTGGACTATATGCAGATGTCAGGAAGGGCAGGAAGGCCGAATTATGACAGTGAAGGCCAGTCAATTGCAGTTGCTCTGGTAAAGTCTGAGAAGGAAAAGATTGAAGAGAGATATGTGAACGGGGCTCCCGAGGAGATTTATTCGAAGCTGGCAGTCGAGCCTGTCTTAAGGACATATGTGCTGTCTTTAATAGCCGCGAATTTCACACCATCAAAAAAGCAGCTCTTTGGGTTCTTTGACAAGACATTTTATGCGCACCAGTTCAAAGACCTTAGGAGGGTGCATGCGCTCATTTCCAAAGTCATAGGGCTGCTTGAGGAATGGGAGTTTATAAAAGCTTCAGGTGATGATTTTTCAAGCGCAAGCGAGGTTGAAGATGAAAGATTGCAGGCAACTTTGATAGGAAAAAGAGTTGCAGAGCTCTATATCGATCCATATACCGCCCATTTCATTATAAGCTGCATGAGAAACGCTTCTGACAAGAGGATAAGCCCAATTTCATTTTTGCAGATGATATCCCATACATTGGAGCTCAGGCCGCTGCTTAAAGTGGGGATAAAGGAATACGACAAAATCCAGGAGAAGATGCTTGAGGTCAGTAATTTTCTGCTTGAAAATGAGCCTTCAATGTACGAGCCGGAATACGAGGATTTTCTTAATTCAGTAAAGACAGCGCTCATGCTCAATGACTGGATTAGTGAGCAGGAGGAGGAATATTTGCTTGAACAATATAACATAAGGCCAGGTGAACTGAAGGCAAAGATGGACATCGCAGACTGGCTTCTTTACTCCTCAGAGGAATTATGCAAAATGCTGCATTACCAGCCGCTGATAAAGGAAATCGTGAAGCTGAGGCTGAGGATGAAATATGGAGTGAAAGAAGAGCTGCTGCCACTTATAAGGCTTGAAAGCATTGGAAGGGTAAGGGCAAGAATATTATTTAGGAACAGGATTAGGGACATTAGGGATGTAAGAGGGGCTGATATTTCAACTTTAACCCAATTATTGGGAGAGAAAACTGCCCTTAGTGTTAAGAGGCAGGTTGGGCAGGAACAACTTGAAGCGCCTGAAAACAAGAGAAAAGGTCAGATAAGCCTGAGCGACTGGAAAGGATAGGCATTGAAAAGTTCTCATAAATATAAACATGCGAACTGATGGCAGCCCGAAGCGATTGCTGAGAACTTTTCAATAACATCCAATTTAAATAATATTTATAAACGAACTTCTTATCCTTGATTTTATGCTCCTGTAGTATAACGGACCAGAACGCGAGGTTGCGGTTTTTTATTTTGCAGAAACCTTGAAATCGGGGTTCAATTCCCCGCAGGGGCATATTACTTTTCTGTCCATAAAAAGGGAAAACTATAAATAGAAGAGCGACTTCTCCTCGACAAAATGACAAATCCAACAATTGTGAAAGGCTCAAAAAAGACCAGTGAGCAAACCTATAGAAGTAGGGTTGCTGGCATAATGAATGACAAATCAATAAGCCAAGAAAATAGACAAACAATAAAGCAATTTCTGGAACATTTAGAACTAGGCAAGAGTATTGGCAGGAAGAAAAGAAAACGATTAGGCATTGATACCTTATACAAATATCTTGGCTATTTAAAAAAACTAAGCTTGTGCTTTGATAAGCCGTTTATTCAATTAAAACAAGAAGATATTGACAGATTCAGGACACAATTAAAAAACGGTGAGTTGGGAAAATTTAGCGCAAGCACAAAACGTGATATAGAATACAAACTTCTCAGAATGACCTTAATTTGGCTCGGCAAAGAAAACATAGCAGATTTTTTTGATGATTACAGGGAAGTAAAAGAAATTCCAGCGCTCAAGCGAGAGCAAATTGAAAAAATGACAGCTATATTAAAGCTAAGAGATAAACTGGTAATCTGGATTTTGTTTGATGGAGGATTTCGTGCAGAGGAATTTTTAAGCATAAGATATTCTGATATCAAAGACGATGAAAGAAAAAATGGCTACTATAAATTAAGAACGAGGATAAGCAAAACAAAGCCAAGAACAATAAGCGTGCCTTTATGCACAGAATTACTAGACCAGTGGCTTGCAATAAATAAAGATAAAAAGGATTCTGAAGAATTTTTGATACCGATAAATTATGCAACATTAAGAAAATTAGTTTCCCGAGCAGCAAAGGCAATAAATGCTCCTTGGGTTACTCCGCATGTATTGAGGCATAGCTCTGCAACATATTACTGCAAAAAACTAAATCAATACCAGCTTTGCTTACGCTATGGCTGGAGCATGTCATCGGATATGCCAAAAAGGTACATTGACAGAGAAGGCGTAGAAGAAGACAAGGTTGGAGAATCAATTATTAATGATGAAGCTCTTAAATTCAGAGAAGAAAATAAAAAACTAAAAGAAGAAATGATAATCTTAAGAGAAAAAATGGATTTAATATGGAACAGATTTGCCAAATCAGTAGGACATAAAAATAAAGAAGAATTAATCGAAGGCATTAATGAAGATTTAACTTTATAATCATTTACAATCTGCAATCATTTCATTCAAAGCTTCTTCTCCTGCGTAATAATATACCTCGTAACATGTACTCCAGAAAGTATCCTTAACATATGGAATGTTATATTGTTCTCCAGCACATAATTTTGCACATTCATCAACTTTGGAGTTTATTTTTTGCTGTTCCTTTAGTTTTTCTTGTAGTTGTTTTAATGAATCAGATATCGTTGATGCCTGACTTTCCACATTTTCGCTTATTTTTTTGATACATTTATAAGTTAAACATTCATAATTTGAACTACAATCAGAATTAGATACACAATCAACATTACACTTACCTTTAATTAAACCTCGTCTAATGGAATTTTTACATCCGTCTAAATCACTTTCACAGCTTATAAATTCAAAACCAGAGCAACTATCGCTAGAACATTTATCAGAACATTCACATTTATAGGATTGGCACTTTTTGGCATTGCTACACTCAGAGTCTTGATTACATTCTACACCACATTTTCCTTTAACAATTCCTTTATTGATTTCTGATTTACAATCATCTTCTCCACTAAGACATAAAATATAGCTAAACCCCTCACATCTATTTGAAGAACACTGGTTGATACAAGCTGGTTTTTCCTCTTTTATTTCTTTGATTTCTTGAGATGGAGGTGTTTTTGTTTCAATCTCATTTACAGGTTCTTTTATGATATTTCCTGTTAGTGTTTCAGTTTCTGAACAAGCATTTATTAGAAAAATAAAGGCTACCAAAAATAAAAGTAGTTTATTCAAACTCATTTTTACTCAACCCCAAATAATCTTATCTTGAAACAACTTTAATTTGGTCTATTTAAATATTCTTCTATATAAATGTTGTCATGTTAAAGCTATACCAAAGCTAAATTACAATATAAACTTATTAAGCTATGTTCTTGCTATGCAAGAGCTAATAAGCTTCGTAATGTCAGGAGAAATTAGAGTAAACATTCTTCAGATATTGGCAAAATCGAATAAGACCCCGTCATTGCTAGCTAAAGAAATGAAGACTCATCAATCGACTACAAGCAGAGCCCTCGCAATATTACAAAAGAAGGGTCTTGTGATTTGCCTAACTCCAAAATCAAAATTGTCTAGGATTTATTCTATTACAAATAAAGGTAAAAAAATAATAAATGAAATAAACAAAATTACTGGTTAAACTATATCTGCATGGAAACTTAGACTGCAGAAATCACCCAGAAAATATCGAACTAACACCTTATTATTTTTTCTATACCGCATTATCTACTTCAAAATATATCTAAAATCACATAGAAAAACAGTGCTAGATATCAGACTTTAGCAGTCTTTTTATAGCTGTTAGCCTTCACTTTCTCGTCGGAAAAAATGAAATTGTACGCCCATAAAATAAGAGGTGAAGTAATCCAATATAGGCTTACAATACCAAAGAAGCTTGTAATTGCAAAAAACTGGAAAGCAGGAGAAAGCATTTCGATTGAAATTGATGGTAATGGTGATTTGATATTAAGAAAGAGCAAGGAGGAATAAAAATGGAAGAACTAAAAAAAGAAGAAACAGACCCAAAGATAGCAAAGATGATAAAGAATCAAGCAGCGCTTGACCGCCTAGAGTACTTAATAAAGACTAGGAATAAGATAAGTGCGATTGTGAAATTTAAATAACGAAAGATTGTATAGATTAATTTAATCAAATAGTGCTTCTTCCACATATTTTCTTATAATCCTTTCCGCATTTTACTATAATTTCTGCTGTGTAAGGTGTTTTTCCGTCATATTCTACTATAAAAGTCCGCTTTTCTCTTGAATTTTCTTCCCCTTTTGCTTGTAAAATTCCATAACTTATCGTATTCTTTCTTTAGTTCTTCTATTAAATTGCCAGAGTCCCAAAAGCTATATATATTTAAAAAATTATAAGGACTTTATTAATTCGGCTATTATCCTATACAATCCTCTATAGAATATTTATATATGATTCACGTATATATAATAATGAACGCAGATTATAAATATAAGAACATATAATCTTTCCTGACGTTATTGACGTTTCGGACGTTAAAGTATAATAAAAAATTAAAAATAATATTTGGATATCGTTATATTTTAACGTCAATAATGTCAAAAATGCCAAAACGTCAATTTATTTATCTGTCTGAGCTAAGTATTTTTTGTAACCTAATCTATCAATCATTTCTAATACTTTTTTCTTTGTTATTCCGTATACTCTTGAGCCTGTCGACCTCGACATCTTAAAATTTAACCTTCTTAATCTACGTCCTATACTTTTAGGTGTAAATTCAAACTGCTTCTCTGATGTTGGATATGCCTTATTTAACCCTACTGCTATTTCAGATGGCGTATAGGATTTTAACTCTCGTTCTCCCAAATCAACATATAAATATTTTAATAATTTATAATCCCAATCACCTTCTAATAACTCATCATGCTTTTCTTCTATTTTATTTTTATAATAATCTAGAATTAATTGCTCAACACCAAATATCTTAGCTAATGCCAATATAGGCTTAATAATTTGTTTATCTCTTGCTGTAAGCCATTCAGGTATTTCTAACGATTTGTATGTTGTTTTAACTGATTCAAAATTTTGTAAATGCCAAATTAATACATCATCTCTTAACTTATTAAATCTTTTTTCTTCCTCTTCAGTTAGCTCGTCTATATCTTTTAGTAACTTATTTGTTCTTATAGTATTAATTTCTATCATCCTACTCTTTAAGGTCTTTATATTTAGTTGATTGACACTTGCCATCATTTTTGCACTAAACACATTATAAGATTTAATTTGTTCATAATTATTTGCTGCTGCTCTTTTTACTATAGCTCCTTTTCTGTAACCTGAATTAATTACGTCTAAAACATCTCTCCTTATCTGCATATCATAATTTTCAAATTCATCAAGATATAAGACATTTTGATTTGTATGTGTACTTCTAAACAAAGTTGCTCTAGTCGGGCTAGTTATTAGTTCTCCTTTGTTTGTTAGTCTAACGCATATTAACATTAAATTGGTTTTTCCACTATTTTCTCCTCCAAGAAGATGTATATATGGCGTAACACAAAAAAAATTAATAATTGGTGCGTGAATTATCCATAAAGCTACAAGATGATACTCAGCTTCTTCTCGAAGCTCTTGATAATCTTTGATGATATTTATTATATCTTTATACAGTTTAGCAGTATCAATCTTTTCTTTTCTAACAAATTTAAAAATTCCATCTCTTGATATTTGATATTGCTGTACATCTATCTCTGGATTATAGAAAGTAACAGCTAGGTCTCCTCTTTTAAACTTACCGTTACTTAACAAAAAAATGTCTTCCTCAATGCCATTTAATTTTATCTTGAAACCAAAGAACAGCTTTCCATCATATATATCGCAATTCTTGTTTAAGTACTTTGTTTCTTCTTTCAATAGTCCATCTATAAACTCCTCTGGGCTTAATCTTTTATTTTTGTCTTCTTTGTTTGTCATTATTGACACCTCCAAGTTATTTTTTCTGAAACGATTTTTTATCCGAACGTCCTCACCGAAACGTCGCAGGGCGCTGATACGTTACGATTTTCGAGAGATTTCGGGTTCGGTAAGGAAATACTACCAACCGAAAATTTTTCGTAAAATCTTAGATAATTTCGTATTTAGAATTTATAAATAAAACGGAACGTAATTAGTTTACGATACGTAAATATTTACGTCACGTAAAAAGAAAGATTTATATGACATCCCTTAACCACTCATAGCATGGGAAGACCAAGAGGACAATACAAAGAGATAAGAGTGCTAAAAAAGAGAAGTTCTGACTATATGGTTCTTCTACCAGAAAGCTTGATTGAAGACCAGTTGGGATTAAAAGAAGGAGATAAACTAATCCTTTCTCATAACAATGAGAAAGGATTTATAGTTCTAGGAAAGATAAATTATAAAAAACCATTGCCAAAAGAAGTTGAAGATACTCATAAACAGACAGTAAAATATTTGAAAAAAGAAACAGAAAAAGACCTATAGAATCAATAAATCTTCCCCAAATCTGGACAGAAAACTATCCTGACCCGCAGGGGCATTTTTTTCCTCGTCGACAAATTTTTTGAGAAAAGTCGGGGCATTGAACATTTAGTATACTTCAAGAGAGTTTTGCCCAATAACTAAAATCTTATTTCTAATGGGAGGTTTTTTAAAGAACAAGACAATGAGGCTTAAAAGAGAGAAGATGAAATATAAAACATCATTTACAATATTACTGACTTTCATGATATTAATTCTAATCAGTGGATGTGCTAAAAAACAAGAAATTGTTGAAGTTGAAACGCCAGTAATGGTTGAAACTAAGAATAATACCCAAATCAAAGTGATTGAAAATGAAACACAAATAATTGAAATTGAAATTTCCAAAGAGGAATTAAAAAGATGCTCTCAAGATTCTGACTGTATAAAAATTCAAGGAGGTTGTTGTCCATGTACCGATGGTGGCGGTAATATAGCCATTAATAAAAAGTATGAGGAATATTGGAATAATAAATTAACTAAAGAATGTATTGGAACACGTAACATATGTTTAGCTGTGATGATGGCATGTGGTGGAAATGTTGGATGTATAAATAAGAGCTGTACTTTTGTATAAAATTAATTTATATAAAAGAACATCACTCAAAACTAAATGGAAACTGCTTTTAAATGCAATCGAGGTCGGCGAGCTTAGATTCAATCTTTGCTAAACTTTTCAATAAATTTAAATAAAATCCAAATTTAATCTATAAATAATGAAGAAATATTATTTGTTATTTGGATTGATTGTAATAATTGGTGTAATTGTAGTTATTTTTACTATCCCTAATAATCCGCCAATAGATTTAACAAAATCTGAACCTAACATATTGAAGAGTGAGTTACCTAATGATACTAAAGTTGATAAGGTAGAATATAATATGACTGAAATAATGCAGAAAGGACTACATTATGATACTACACTTGAAAAAGTAGAGTATAACATCACAGAAGTTTTTAACCGAGCGAAAATTGAAGGTTATGGTATTCGACTTGATGGGGAATTCATAAATGTTATTTTTAATTTAAGTGATGAAAAAAGAGGTTATATGACAATTGAGGGAGCATGGGAAAACTCGCCAAAACATATAGGAATTAATGGTAATAGGTTTGAAGTCATAGACTTTAGAACAGATGATTATTGGGTACATATTCTCGATTTATATCCAAACCAATGGTTTGTTAAATTTGTTCCGCTTAAAGACATGCAAATCGAAAATGCTAAAGAGATTATAAATCAAGAATTTATAAAATTAGGAATATTTCCAGAAGGATTTAAAAGCAGTATAGTGTTTGGAGAAGGATACCCGCCTCCACAATTAGCTTAATAAAATAGCTCGCCGACTTCAACCCCTATTTAAATTAAACATTAGTATACAATTATTGAAAGCATATATAAACATTTGTAGAATAATAAATTCCCCAAAAGTATACTTTTTGTCAACAACTCCGCAGGGGCATAAAATCTCTCGTCGACAAAATTTTATTAAAAGTAGGGGCATAATCCCCACTATTGAGCTTACTGCGTTTGGCCTAGGCAAATTCTTAAATACATTCTTGGGTTAAATCATGATTTCCTGTATTTCTCAACAACTTCCCTAATTTTTTCCAGCTCCTGCGCTTGCGGCTTTGGGATATTCTCTCCTATCTTCCAGTATTTCAGCTTGTGGTATGCGAGAGGCTCCTTGCCCTCGTTTAATGACGCATCAATGGCTTCGCCAACTATCATGGTGTGGTCACCGAGGATAATCTCCTTAAATAGCTTGCATTCTATATTCATCACTGCGCCTTCTATCATCAATGCATTTATTTTTTTGGCGTTGTAGAATTTGAATCCCAACTCTTTCAAAGCTGCAACCTTATCAATATTTTTGCCTGAGCTTCCTCCTGCAACGCTAGCCATAACATTCTGCTCAGTCGATGCTATGCTTATTCCAAACTCCTTTGATTTTCTTATGTTTGCAATAGTCGCTTTGTCATGTCCAATGCAGACTGCAATCAATCCAGGGCTGTAAGAAACATGGTGCGTCCATTCTGCAGACATCACATTGTGCCCGTAAACTCCATTGCTTGTGATAAGCCCTACGTTTGTAATAAACTGTACAGTTTTTTCATCTCCCCATGGTAGATCCATTTTTATCCCTCCGTTAGTTTATGTAATTAATGTTTTTCTTGTCAATTCCCTTTACAAACTCTATGTTAATATCTTGCGGCGGCTGGTAGCCTTGGATTGGGTAAGCCAGGTTTGGCATGAATTTTTCGATATTGGAAGAGAGCTGGGTCACAGGATGATTTTGGCCGAAATAACGCTCGCTGATTTCGTGTACTAGCTGCCTTGCCTGCGCCTCGTCAAATGCGCCTACTGAATGAACATACTCGTGAAGCATGACATGGAATAAATAATAGTTATAGATGGATGGATTTGTCTGCAATATCCTTGCCAGCGGCCTCTTATTGATTATTATCATGTTCGCATCAGGAGAATAAAATGCGCCAACAAACCCGTTGCTGTAAGCGCCTAAGTCCGTGACACCCACCATCAGGCCAGCCTGGTCTGTTCCAATATATTCCCTGACAATTTCCTTAACTATTTCAAATATATCAGAAAATGTTTTCGCCTTCCCTAATTCCTTGTCGAAATCCATTCGTTGAAGATTATATGGGTCGGATAAAGAGGGTAAAAATCCGACCGCATATAATGCATTTGAATGCCACTTGTTAATTCACTTCATCGCGTTCCTGAGCTTTTCCTCGAATTCGGCCCAGGCGCCTTCTTCTTTCATCTTGTTGCTCCAGTAAGCCATGCACGCCTCGACGCTCATTTGCGCAACCCTTTCCATCTTTTCGCCTTTTGCTTTCTCGAAAGCCACTTTCATCTTTTCCTTCATCAGCTCTTCCCAGGCGCGGTCAGCAAGGCCCATCATATATTTCCCTTTGCTCATTGATTCTTCGCAACAGCAGCTTTCCTCACAGCACCCGCTCCCTTTGCCAGATTCGCAGCAGCCATCTCCACAACACTCTTCTCCCATTTTTCGCATCCTCCGCTTTTGTTTAATAAAGTTCAATTTGGATAATACAATCTAATATTTAAATGTATCGGTTATACGATATAAAACATGAAAGCCCGCAATCTGAAGCTGTAAGAAAAAATATTTATACTTGGCGAATTCTTGCATCCTTATATGAAAGAATGCTGCGACATGAAGGGTTTTTTGAGCTTTCTTGTTCTCAAGCTCATAAGCAACAGGAACATGTCAGGGGACGAAATAAGAGAAGAGCTCAAGGTAAGAAAGGGGACCATGCCAAGCCCCGGAACAATATACCCTGTTCTAAAATCGCTGAGCCAGAGCGGATTTATCCAGGAAATAAAAGGAAAGGGAAAGACAAAGAAATACAGGATAACAAAAAAAGGAGAGAAGGAAATTAAAATCGCAACAAGGAAATTCTGCGCTATATTCTATGATATGAAGGATGACTTCAGGAATTGCGGGTGTTGATTATCCTGAAAAGCAACATTTAAATTAATCTTTCTTTTTCTTTATAATATGCCCAAATACAAGCTGGTATGCTTTGACGTTGACGGAACTTTGATAGACAATGTCACATTCTCCTGGCAGGTATTTCATGACCATTTTCAGACGGACAGGCACAGGAGGGAAGATGCAAAAAACAGGTTCTTCAATGGCGAGATAACTTATAAGGAATGGGCGGAGCACGACATCAATCTGTGGAGGGAAAGAAACGCCAAAAAGCCTGAATTCCTGAAGGCAATAGGGCACTTAAGGCTGATGGAAGGTGCAATGGAAACCCTGCATGAGCTGAAAAAAAGAGGCATAAAGCTGGCTGTAATTTCCGGCTCCCTTAACATACTGCTTGAGAAATTCATTCCAAATTTTGAGGAATTCTTTGATGATGTTTTTTTGAGCAGAATCTATTTTGATGAGGATGGAAGCATATCCAAGGTTGAAGCCACCGAATACGACCTTGACGGAAAAGCCCTGGCTCTGAGGAAAATAGCGAAAAGGGAAGGAATCAGCTTAAAGGACTGCGTTTTTATAGGCGACTACCTGAATGACTTAAAGATAATGCAGGAAGCGGGATTGGGCATAGCATTTAACTGCGAATATGAGGAATTAAAGAAAGCAGCAGATGTTGTTATAGAAAAAAAAGACTTGAGGGAGATTTTGAGGTACATCTTATAGCCTTCTTATCTGCTTAATCGCCTCTTTCAACGTTTCTTTATTATTAAAATTTTTAACTATGCTTTCTAATTTCCTTCTGGCATATTTTTTATGCCTGTTTGTTGCTTTGATCAATAGTGGCATTGCCCTTGTTATATTGTCAACAATTGTTACAGTCGCATTATTCGCAGTCCTGGCTAATGGATTGAGGTCAACAGCTATTATTTTTTTGCCATTCTTAATCAGCGCCTCTGCCCTATCGCCGTCCTCCAGCGGGACAAAAACAACATCTGCCTTAAGAATCCCATTTGGATTGATGTATTTCCTGTTTGACTCAAGAAACCTAATTTTATATCTTTTATCTGGCAAAAGCACATTTTTTGCGCCATAATTTTCCAAATGAGCTTTTATTCTTAATTCCCTCTTTTTTGAGGGGTGGAATATATTCACTTCCAGAGGGGCATTTAGGAGACTTGATAAAGTTGCTAATTCTTTTGGAACCAATGCAGCAGCATTCCCATTTACAGAAATAACTGGTTGTTTGGCCAACAACAGCAATGCAGCTGCGCTGTCGATTGATTTTTTTGCGACAATGCTCGTCTTCTCTCCAATTAGATAGTCAAAAGCTTCTCCCCTCCCATGCGCTATCAGTCCGTGCTGTGAAGTTATTCCCTTTTCCACTCCTTTGGCTATCAATTCCCTCATCATTAAGGATTCATATCTTGGATGGGATTTGGGTATTTTCATAAGATGCGTGCACCTTTTCCTGAAATCATGAATCTTTTTGCTCCGTTAAACGGCTTGTCGCTGAATACTGCATTGCCGAGCATTATCATTGAGGCATTTCCTTTGCCTCTTTCTATTTTTTTTATAGTTTCTGATGTTTTTTTATCTTTGAGCAATCCGCTGCTGACAGCAAATCTTTTTGAGATTTTTATTATATCTCGAAACTCAATATGTTTTTTATTTTTTAATCTTAATAATGCCTTTATATCATTCAATGCAGCAGCGGCAGCCATGTTTATCATGTTTTTTATTTTTGTGTTGGCAATGACCGATTTCGTCGAAATTCTGCTGAAACGCCTGCAATAAACATCAATACCATAAATAGGCAGCTTTACGACCTCAAAATGTGAGCTGGGCCTGAGCTTTACACAAAATCCCCCATAATACTGGTTGGCGACATCACCCAATCCCGTCTTATTTTCTGCATCCGCAGTATGCGCGATAATCGCAAGTTCTTTTTTTGATTTTTTTAAGCCCAGCAATTTGTTGATGGCATATGCACTTGCCAATGCGCTTGCCCCGCTTAACCCGAATCCGCAGCCAAGTGGCAGCTTTGTGGTAATTCTTATTTTTAATTTTTTGCTTGTTAATCTCTTGATAGCTGAGGAAACAGCAGGAAAACTTATTTTTTTATCGTTGAATAACACGATATTCTTATCTGACTCAGCAGCTTCTGCAATAACGCCTTCATTTAATGTAAATCCAACTCCGTAAGAGCCTGCCCATCTCGGATTTTTGTGGCTGTAAATCCTAAAGATGCAGCTTATGCTTGCAGGGGCGAATGCTTTGCTGGATTTCATATTTTTGAGAAGGAAGAATTTGTTTAAAAGTTAATCGCTTTGATACTCAAAAATAGAAAGATTTATATATTGATTATCACTATATAACCTAGTGATTAATTAATGCAAAAAGATTTTGATATTGAAAAATGCAAAATCGAAGCAAGTAAGCATTTCATGTTAAAATATATGAAGAAATGGAATTGGGACTTTGATGATCTAAGAGATGCGATAAATAATGCTTATAAGATTGGCAAAGTCGGAAAGAAAAAATATGAAGCCTACACAAGGAAAAGTGGCTCAAAAAAGATTATTTTTGTTTTTTACGCTGAATATGATAAAATATTTGTAATAACTGGCTCAGAAGGTGATTAGAATGAAATGTCCAAGCTGTGAAGATGATAAATTTGTGGAAGTGGATGATATAGTCTCAGAAATAGAAGGTCATTTTTTTGTTGTTAAAGGCAGAAGATGCTTATCTTGCGGAGAGGAATTTATTTCGGAGAAAGAAGGTCAAAAAATGATACAGATAGCCCGTAATCTTGGCATCTGGGGAGAGCCATTAAAACTGCATCGCAAATTAAGCCAAAGCGCAAGAGGAACGATAATCAGAGTTCCGACTGACATAGAAAAAAACATGAAATTAAAGGGCGATGAAGAAATATTAATTTCAAAAATAGGCAAAAATAAATTATTGGTTGAGATAGTTACCTGAGCATTTCCGCCTTCTCCCAGACTTTGTCAAAGTAATGGGTCAAAGCTTTGGACAGTTCTTCGCTTTGGATTAAAATATTTGTCCTGTCCTGCAGATTATTTTTGTTCAGTATCTGTATGTTGGATTCCTTTCCATCTTTGATGAAAATTCTTATTTCCTGGAGCAGGAAGCTTTAGCTCATGCCCATACCCAAATTAATGGAACTGCCGCAAATAAAGGCAGCGCTAAAGGAAAGGTAAAAATAGTTTTCAATAGGGGGCAATTAAGTAATTTTAAGGAAGGAGAAATCCTGGTTGCTCCAATGACTTCTCCATGGTATGTGCCGATTATGGAAAAAGCAGCAGCAATTGTCACTGACGAGGGTGGAATAACATGCCACGCAGCCATAATATCCCGTGAAATGAGCAAGCCCTGCATAATAGGCACGAAGTTTGCCACTAAAGTCCTGAAAAATGGGGATTTGGTGGAGGTGGACGCCACAAAAGGCATTATTAAGAGAATAAAATGAAGTCACTATAAAACCTTACAGATTATAATATCCAGCAGCCTATCGCCCACAATCCTCTTATCCGCCAATTTAATATGCTCGACTTTCTTTTTCCTGTCAACCACAAAAACCTCGTTAGTGTCAACTTCAAACCCGGCATTTTTTCTGCCAACATCATTGGCAACAACCAAATCTGCATCTGCAGATTTTAAAAGATTAAAAGCGCTGTTGATTAGCTTGTCTTTGGAAAATTTATATTCTGCCTTGAATCCAACAAGAAATATTTTTTTATTTAATTTTTTGAGATGTTCAAATATCTTTGTTGTCGGGCTTAGCTCTAGGTGCAATTCACTGCTGCTCTTTATCTTCTCGCCCTTTTTTTCATTTACCTCAAAATCAGAAACAGCGGCGCAATGAATCATTATATCCATATCTTTAATATTTTTTTTAATTTTATCAAATAAATCATTGACTGTTGTAAATTTTTCCTCATTGATATCATAATTCGGCTCGACTGAGGAATACCCCCTTAATAAAAGCACATCAGCGCCTCTTAGATAAGCCTGCTCTGCAATGCTTGTTCCCATCTTTCCAGAGCTCTTATTGGTTATTATCCTGACAGGGTCGATTTCCTCAAAAGTAGCGCCCGAGGTAACAAGTATTCTTTTGCGCTTTAAATCATTTCTTTGCTTTATCAATAATTGAATCCTATCAATTATTTTTTTAAGATTCGCAAGTCTTCCAACTCCCTTATAGCCACAGGCCAGCTCTCCATACTCAGGCTCGGCAAAATGATAATTGTGATTTTTCAGTTTTTTTACATTTCCCTGCACAATCGGATTTTTCCACATTTTCACGTTCATTGCAGGGCATACAAGGACAGGCGCAATAGTGGCTATGATAGAGGTTGAAAGCAAATCGTCTGCAATCCCGTTCGCTATTTTTCCGATTATATTTGCTGTGGCTGGGCATATAAGAAATAAGTCAGCAATGTCAGCCAATGAAATGTGTTTAATAGGCTTATTTTTTTTGATGTAATCTTTATAATCTATTTTTGGATGAAACAGGGTTGTTTGAACTTCATTTCCGGATGCTTTCTCAAAATCTTTTATGCCAACAAGATGAGTGGAATGCTCTGTCATGATGACATGGACATTGGCGCCTTTATCCCTTAGCTCCCTGATTAAATCAATGGATTTGTAGCAGGCAATGCCTCCTGTTATTCCTATTACTACGTTTTTATTTATAAGAATACTTTTTTCCATATGCTTTTAAGAAGGAATATTGGTTTATAAATGTTGTTTTGTGCAAATTTGCTTGAAACTATAGAAATATTTTTAAAGTGGTAACTACTTCCTAATAGTTATCATGGACAAGAGCTTAGTAGCATTATTGTTGAAAGCATCACCAAGCGAACTGAAGCAACTCGGAGATATAGCTGTCGGAGTTGAGTCTCTTAAGAGAACATACTCCGCAAAACTGGACACTATCCTGGAATCTGATGACCCGATTCATGGGCTGAAACAATTCCGTGATCATATTGTTGCATACAAGGGCGGAAAAGTTCCCAGAAGTTTAAGCATTAAGCGTAGGAGTGAAAAATTATCTCCTAAAGGATACGATGGCAGGCAGCAAAAACTTGAAAGATTAATCGTCGCGTATCATGATTCAAATTCTGATGCGCCTAAGTTTGGACTAACTGCCAAAGACTTCTTAAGCTACCCGGGAGTTAGTGAATCATATTCAGGCAATCCTAAATCTGCTGTTGTTTCATTGGGCTTGGACTTAAGGGCTATAATTCAAAAAACAGGTACAAGAATCAGCCATGGTAGCAATAAGACAACATACGTCGTTTCGCCCGAGGTAAGCTATGAGTCAGTCAAAGAGGCAGCGGATAAAGTTTATCGAAAACAAAAAATAGTCACATGGATTCATGTAGGACAAGAGCTGGGTTTGGACGGCCATGGCAGGAGTATAGGGAAACACTTGTCCAAATGGGCTGATGAAAGGGGGATGGGATATGAAACCAGAAGCATGGGAACTGGTTATGGTTCTATAAGCATCTATTATAATAAAAATAATAAAAGAGGTAAATTTCCTGCAGAAGAATTCAAAAAAGTGCGAGAAGCTACTGCTTCAAAGTAAGATTAAGGGTCAACTAATTATTTTTGAATTAGACCAGAAAAGCTATTGACCTTAGCGCGTTTGAATTTGTTTATTGAAAAAATATCAATGAAAGCTATGCTCCTCATCAGGAAACTTCCCTTCCCGCACATCTTTTGTGAAGGATTCAAAAGCTTTCTTCATATCATTTCCAATCTCAGCATAACTTTTCAGAAACTTCGGCTTGAAATCGCCGTACAGGCCAAGAATATCATGCGATACCAGAACCTGCCCATCGCAATGAACTCCTGCCCCTATCCCTATTGTTGGAATTCTAATTTTATTGGTTATATTTTTTGCCAGTTCCATTGGAATGCATTCTAGTACCAGCGAAAAACATCCAGCTTCATCTAATTGTATCGCTTCTTCAAGAATCTTATCAGCACTTTCTTTATCCTTGCCTTGCACTTTGAAATCTGTTATTGTCTGCGGAGTTAATCCGATATGCCCCATGACCTCAATTCCGTTCCTGACAAGAAATTCAGCAATCTCAGGCTTTTTCTCAATTTTGACGGCATGAGCGCCAGCTTCCAAAAATAATTTAGCGTTTCTTAAAGCATCTTCCTCATTGTCATAGGTTCCAATCGGCATGTCCCCAACTATCAATGCTTTCTTTGCGCCTCTTGCAACAGCCCCAGTTGCGCGAAGCATGTCATCCATAGTAACTTTAGTCGTGTTTTCATAGCCGAGAACAACCATTCCAAGAGAGTCTCCGACAAGAATTATATCAACAATGCCGTCCATCAGCCTTGCCATGGAATAATCATAAGCTGTAAGCATCACTATCTTCTGCCTTTTCATTGATTTGATTTGGTTTATATTTATCATTTCTCAAATCTATTTAATCCTTTCCTTCAGCGCAGCAAACATTATCGGCATTGCAATAGTTGCATCGCATATCAAATCAACAAAATTTCCTTTTGGGTTCATCTTGCCCCATGATATGCCTTCCCTCAATTCTGCTCCTGAAGATCCTCCTGGCTCTGGCCTGTCCATTGTAACCTGGACTCCGTAAGATGCTGATTTAGGTGCAAGCTGCATTGACTGTTGTATGTAGTTTTTTGGAACCCCTCCCCCAAAATAAACTACGCCTGCTTTTTTTGAAGTCCATGCAATATCCATTATCTCCTTCAAATCTTCAAATGCTTTCGTTTTGGCACTTCTCCCCCTTGCAAGCTGCCCCCATACCATCAATCCAATTCCGGAATCAGCCAATGCAGGGCAGAATACGGAAATCTTCCTCTCAAAACAAGCTTTTAATATTGATTTTTTGGGAGTCAGCCTTCCAAGCTCCCAGAGGAAATCTTTTATTGATTCTTTTTGTCTTAAGCTTTCGAAGTTCGCCTCGATAAAATCCTCCATTCCTTCATAGATTCTGTTGTCCATATAAGACTCGTAAACCCTGTCAAATCCTTTTTTGTGAAGCTCTGCATCATCTGCTTGGGCGCTGCCCTGGTAGTGCCTGTATCCAAGCGCCTCCCCAAGGTCATGGGTTAATGTAGCTCCAGTCGTGACAATAACATCGACCCATTTTTTCTCAATAATGTCAATTATTATGTCCCTCATCCCACCCGGAACTAGAGGGCCTGCCAATCCAAGAAAAACTCTGCATTCCCTGTCTTTAATCATTGCCTCGCAGATATTGACAGCCTTGCCAAGCCTGCCTGCCCCAAGAACTCCGGAGGAATCCATCTTACTAACCAATTCATTCACACTCATTGATTTGCTTATTTTGATGTGGTTTACGGGCTTCATATTATTCAAAAGAACCCCAATAATTATTTAAATGTTCTTAAAATATTTAATAAAATGAGCCTCTTAATAGACATCCATTCCCACCTTGACCACACATTAATAATTGACAAGATAGACGAAATAGTGCAGAGAGCGAAAAATGCAGGCTTGAGACATATAATAACAAACGGCATCAACCCGGAAACCAACAGAAAATGCCTTGAGCTGTCTAAAAGATATGATATAATCAAATGCGGCATGGGCATTTATCCCAGAGATGCCCTGAAAAAGGAAGCCGAAAGCGGGGAAGCGCAGTTAAAAGTAGAAGATTTTAACATTGATGAGGAAATCAGCTTTATTAAAAAAAATAAAAATAATATAGCTGCGATAAGCGAGGTTGGCTTGGATTTTGTGAATGGCGAAAGCAAGAGTCAAATAGAAGACTTCCAAAAGATGATAAGCCTTGCAGAAGAGCTGAACAAGCCGATTGTCGTCCATTCAAGAAAAGCTGAATTAAAGTGCATTGAGCTGCTGGAATCTTCAAAAAGCAGGAAAATCATAATGCACTGCTTTTCAGGAAAAAAATCCCTTGTGAAAAGAATAGCAAACAATGGCTGGTTTTTGACTATACCGACTAATGTGGTCAGGAGCTTTCAGTTCCAGGATATCGCGAAAACTGTCCCAATTACGCAGCTATTTTGTGAAACAGACAGCCCATACCTAAGCCCTTACAAAGATAGGCATAACGAGCCTGCTTATGTCATGGAAAGCTATAACAAAATTGCTGAAATAAAAGGAATGGACATTAATGAGGTGGTAAACAATATATACATGAACTGGCAGAGAGCATTCGAATAATCATTAAGTTTAAATATTTTGAATAAAAGTAAGCCTCTATGAAAAGATTGACATTTTTCTTCTTGATTTTGCTGCTTTTCCCGGCTGCTGCTTTTGCAGAAATACTGGTATTCTCAGGGGCCGTAATAACCGGCAGGGATTATGAAATAGATAAAAAGACTTTTAGTTTCGGCTATGATGAAAGCAGCAGCAAAGTTTATGTTCAGAATCCATACAGCAATATGATTGTGCCTACGGGAGAATGCAGGTCAAATGACATATTCAAGGTTTGCGCGGCAAATGCAAGCTATTATGATAAAAACATTACTACCTGGGTGTTTTTTTACAAAATAGACATTTCAGTTTATAAATTGACAGGCAGCCTTGAGACAGACACCGCAATTTCACAAGCAACTTTGTTGCAGAACGAGCCTGTGGATTTTTCCATAACAATCAGGAACCCAACAAGCTTTGATGTGACCGGCATAAGCTATACCGAGGATTTGTCGCCTTTTACGGTAATAGAGTCAACCGGATGCTCTCTTGACGGCACAATCATGAGTTGGCAGGGCTCGCTCAAGCCGAATTTCGAGAAAAAATGCTCTGCAAAGCTCTATTCCGGCGCAGGAGGTTCATTTATATTGTCCGGCAACCTAAGCTATTTCAATTCCTACGAAAATGAGAAAATCAGCGTTGACACAGCCTCTGTCAGCGTGCTCCCTGAGCAGCTTAAGGTGAGCAGGCTTGTTGACAGCAATGTTGAAGTTCAGCAGCCATTTTACATGAATATGTCGCTGCAAAACCTGCATCCTAGCGAGAAAATGCGGGTTGTGATTGCAATAGAGCCCCCAGAAAACTTTGCCATTCTGAAAAAGCCCTATGAGATGCTTTTGGACAAAAATTCCATTAAACACATAATTTCCTTGGAGCACGGCTCAAGCTATGCCTATTCACTATATTTAATTGGAAAATCCGAAAGCAAAGCTTCCATAAAGCAGTCATTCGATTATGAAATCAAAGGCATAAGGAGCATATTGGAGAACTATACCTTTGTGCAGGCAGCAGAGCCAAACCCAATCATAAATTTTACTTCTGATCCGCCTCAGCCTGCCATAGGGCAAAGTTTCAATGCCTATGCTAGGCTCACAAATCCAAGCTCCATTTACTCGCTTAAGGGAATTAAGGCAAAGATAAATGCGCCTTCCAACAGCCTGATTGAGAAAAGCTTCAGCAAGCTTGGGCCAAAAGAAGATTTTCTGGTAAGCGCCCCTTTGTCAATTCCAGATGATTTTGATAAAGCGTCATTTGAAATTGATGTTGATGTTGAATACGGATTTGAAGATCACACCCGCTCTTTAAGCGAGTCCTATGAGTTAAAAATAAACAGTTCAAAGGAGCCCATTTCACCAATACAACCAGTGGCAGAGCCTGCTGCTGCTAGCCAAATCACCAATGGGGCAAATAATTCAGTTCAGTTAGGTTCTCAGGCCAGCACATCTTCCGAGCTCCAAACAAACAATGCAGCGGAAATGCAATCGGAAATTCCTGAAAATGGCTATTCAAACCTGTGGAAAACAGCCTTGCTTGGAATTTTGACTTTTGGGATAATTGTGGCTTCTGTAGTTGCAGTATTCAGAATAAGGAAGAAGAAAAAAAGTATAATTCCTCAAGAAATCAGCAGCACCCAAACTAAACCCAAATAATTTATCGCCTGCCGCAGACCAAAAAGTATTTAAGCCGAACATCATAATTTTGCAGGCATGAAAGTCAGCATAGACACAAAAGAGGATTCTCATGAGGAAATAAGAAAAGTGATAAAGATGCTGCAAAACCTTGTTGGAGAATCACAGGAAATTTTTACCAATGACCTGTCTGTTTCTTCTGCCGAGGCATCTCAGGAGCCGGCAGCAAACCCTTTTTCCAACATTTTCGGAGATGTATCACCACAGCAAGCCGCTCCAAGCGGGCAGCCGGAATCTTCATTAATATCAGCTTCAGCAGCAGAGCAGCAGCCATCCCAGGCAGCCGAACCTGAAGGCGAATCAGAATCGTCAGAAGACCTTTTTGCGGAGCTCTTCAGCGAGGAAGAATTGAAGAAGATGGACGTCAAGAAGAATGAAGAAAAGGAGGAAGATGAAGTTGAGCTGAAGCCGAAAAGCAAGAAATACGATATAGAATTTTATTAAATAATTCACTTAAATCTCAATAATTTTGCCCTTTTTCCCCACACTAATAACTTTAGTCTTTCCGATCATTTCCTCAATTCCCTGGGCTTCATGAACGTGGCTGCAAATCAGGATATCGGGCTTGAATGTGTCAATTGCTTTCTTGACTCCTTCGCTTCCAGGAAAAAAGCTTGTGAATTTCTCCATCAAGGAGCCTGTGGGATGAACGTGCGTTACAAGAATCTTTTTCTTGGCGTCCTTTATCCTATCATAGCCCTTCTTTATTAATTCAAAAATCTCATCTTCTCCAAGCTGGAACATGCCAATGTTTGCGCCTCCGCATCCGAAGAAGCCAATATCCTTATACTTTATCGAGTACCCATGCAGGTTAGTTGCGCCATACAGCTCAGCCAGAAAATCAGCGGTAGCAACAGTCTCATGGTTTCCGGGAATCAGGACTACTTTTTTGCCCTTCTTTACAAACGGGCCTATTATTCCTTCTGTCGAGGTTTCGGCATAAGTCAAATCTCCGGAAAGCACTACCAGGTCAATGTTTTCCCTCTCTGCCTGCTCCGCAAGCTTTTTGGCCTGCGAGGTATCGCCGTGAATGTCCCCGGCTGCGAGAATCCTTAATCTCGACTTGTCTTTCTGCTCCATAAAGCCCTATACAAAGAATTCGTTTAAAAATCTATCTCTCGCTAATCCTCAATTTTCCAGCTAAGCTAATTATTTTGCTGGGCTTGCCCTCTTTTTTGCCTTCATAGAGAATAAAATCTACCTTTTCTTTTGTTCCTACATCAAGATCCTCTAGAGAAGTCATATAATCCTCTCCGCTTTTGTTGACAGATGTTGTGACAACAGGAATTTCTGCTTCCGCAACAATATTTTTGAACCAATGATTTGGAATTCTGACCCCCAAAGTATCTAATCCCGGATTTACATTTTTCGCAACGCATTTTTTATTTTTCAGCTTCAGTATTAAAGTATATGGGCCAGGAAGCCTGTCAAGCCATTCTTCTGCTTCTTTTGTAACAATGCAATTTTCTCTAATCCATTCTATGGAAGGGGCAATGACTGAAAATGGGTTTGTTGCTCTTCCCTTGAGATTTCTTATTTTTTTGACAGAATCTAAAAACTGGGCAGTGCATCCGAGGCCGTAGATTGTATCTGTGGGGTAAATGAAAACAGCGCCTTCTATTATTGCGTTGATAATTTGCTCTTTCTCCAGCTTTAATTCGTCTGCATTAAGAATCCTCATGAAAAAAACGTAAAAGAAAAGGGTATTTATAGTTTGTGTTAATAAAAAACAAAAAAATTTACTGAAGATAGCCCAGCATGAAGCCTTCCTCCATTCCGCTTATCTCATCATCTTCAGTGTAGCTTTCAAGATTGGTCTGGCTGTAAAAATCCTGCAGGTCATCTTCATGCTCTTCCTCAAATTTTCTTTTCATTTAAACCACCTCACCCGCTGAACTGCTTGTCAAAGCTGCTTAATTGCTTGTTTGACTTTATTGTCAGTTCTTTCATCTGCCTGAAAAACAATTCCTCAATAAACTCGTTGCTTAATTCCATTTTACATCACCTGTTTTTGTTTTTTATTAATAAAATTTAAATATTAGCAGGAAACTCTGGGGGTGAAAGCCAGATTTTTCTTTCCAGCTTGTTTTCCTGCCATCCAATAAGCTGGATGCTGTCCTTTAAATAGTTCACAGCGCCATGTCCAGTGTCCAGTGGTTACTTACAATATTGAAAATAAAGAATTTATAACTAAACCTCCAGACTTTAAAAACAGCATGTGCGGATTAAACATATTTGTAATTGGCGCAACTATTACATTCACTCCTTTAGGAATTTTAGTTATAGTTACCGCACTTTTCATTTTGCCTTACTTGATAGCATGTTTGGCAAGCTATTTCGTAAAAAGGAAATGATGCAGAATTCTTTCATTTTCTTAACAATAAACTATATAAAATCAACGAATATTTCTTAATTTATGAAATGTACCCATATCACAGTTTTCGGCAAAGTGCAGGGAGTTTTCTTCAGAGATAGTACAAGAAGAAAAGCAACAGCGCTGGGGCTAAAAGGGTATGCCGAGAATTTGGCAGATGGGAATGTAGAGGTTGTCGCAGAAGGCAGCGAAGAAAAAATAAAAGAATTGATTAGCTTTATTAAGCAGGGTCCTGGGGTTTCCAGAGTAACAGGAGTCCAAATAAAGCACAGGGAACCAGAAAACTTTAAAAGTTTTGAAATCAGACATTAAAAAAGATGTCCAAAATAATAATTATTAAATCTTTTAATGGAATAAAAACAATACTCATTTCCATATTATTATCTATTTTTCTAATTTCCTGCACACAACAACCAGAACATATTGTTGATCAAGCGTCTCAAAATCAAGTAAAAAATGTCGATATACTCAAAAACGGAAATGCTTCAGGAATCGCAACAGAAACAGTGAATTATTATGGCAATGCGAATGGATTTCTTGCAAAGCCCAAGAAGGAGGGAATTTACCCTGCTGTTGTGATGGTGCATGAATGGTGGGGGTTAAATGACAACATAAAGGAGATGGCTAGGCAATTGGCAGCAGAGGGCTATGTTGTATTGGCTGTTGATATGTTTGACGGAAAAGTTGGGAAGGATGCAAATGAAGCCAGAGAGCTTTCATCAAAAGTCAGAAATAATCCAGGCGAAGCAATCAGAAACGCCAAAGCAGCAGTTGAATTCCTGAAAAAGGAGGAAAATGTCGATAAAGATTATATTGCGTCAATCGGCTGGTGCTTCGGCGGACAATGGTCTTTGCAGCTTGCTTTGAATGAGGAGATGGCAGCGACTGTCATCTATTATGGAAATCTTGAAACAGGCAAGGAAAAGCTCAAAGTCATTAAATGGCCTGTGCTTGGGATTTTTGGCGAGAAAGACACTTCAATTCCTGTTGAGAGTGCAAGAAAGTTTGATGCTGCATTGGACGAGCTTGGAATTGAAAATGAAATTTATATTTATCCAAATGTGGGTCATGCTTTTGCAAACCCGTCAGGAGCAAATTATGCGCCTAAGGAGACCAAAGATGCATGGGAGAAGACTCTGAAGTTTCTTGAGAAGAATTTGAAAACAGATTCCAAAATAGATGATAAAATACCTCAAGAAGATAATATTGAGATTAAAGAAGATTACTGTGAGAAAGACAGCGACTGTGTGCCTGACAAATGCTGTCATCCTTCCAAATTGGTTAATAAAAAGTTTGCGCCGAAATGCGATGGAGCTATATGCACTGCGGTATGCAGCGGGCCATTGGACTGTAGGCAATGGAAAGCTATATGTAAGAATAATGTTTGCACCGTGGATTATGATTAAGCTATGATAAGAAATTTGCGAATCTTTTTATTTCTGGCGCAATTACCGCTAATTGAAATGGATACTGGACAAATTATTAAAATTGATAAGAAATTTGGGGCTAGAGGGCTGTATTATCAAACTGACGCAGAGTACCATGACCAAAATGGGATATTTGACGGCGAAATTCCCTTAACCCTTTGGAAAGATGGAGCATGGCTGGCGACTGCCTGCTTGAATTGGGGTTTAGATGAATATTTTGATGCATTATTTGATGTTGATTGGCCAAAAGAATGGTATATTGGGCAGGGCTATGTCAAAGAGGATGCATTTAGGCAGCACGAGACAGCTGCCTTATTTGCTAGAGATTTAGTGGGCGTAGTACAAATGCAGGCTATGCCGCAAACAAGCCGAATGAGAGGAGGGATTCCATATCATGATATTTTAATGGAAGGGCTGGAAAAGATTGCGGCTAAAGAGAAATTCCAAATCAAGTTCTTTCTGCCTGCAGAACTGAACAGATGGATAAGCCCTCACTTAATTTGGGAAAATGAATGGACAAATGAGCATGCCAAGCACTTCCTGGAGGGATTAATAAGAAACTATAATAAGGTTGCAGAAAGGCATGGGTTCATGTATGATGGTACTTCTGGACTATATTTGATGGCCTAATAAATAATCAGATTCACAAATCCTAAAACTCCGTTAGCTTCCTCTCCCCATTAACCTTGACAATAGTAGTGTTGCCTTCATCCCCGCCGGCAGTCTTCTCAACCATAATGAATTTATTTTTCTCCAATTTGTCAATTTTCCTCTGGAATGACTTGTAGACGAGCTTGCCGCCCTTTTCCTGATAGCATTTGAACAAATCTCCAATTTTTTTCCCTGAATTTGCCCTGGTCAATTCCAGAATCATCTGCTCGTCAGAAGCAAGCTCGCCAATATTTTTGACTGTGAAATCCTTGATCTTCTCAAATGCCTGCAAAGTATGCGCCTCGAGTATTTTTCTTGAGGACTTGTCTTCTGCAATGTGCGCAGACTCTTTCATCAAATACAGCCCCATCCTGATATCCTGCATTTCATAAGCTTTTTTTGCTATGATTTCCAGAGATTCATCGCTAAGGACATTTGGAGGAAAGGCATACTCACTTCTCAATTTCAAAATGCTTTTTGTTTCCTCAAATGTGTAAGGCCTGAAATCAATCATCTCCGGCAATAATCTTGACTTCACTCTTTCCTCAACATTTGCAAGCCATTCCCTGTAGTTTGTAATCATTATAACGGTTTTCCTGTAGATATCTTCCAATATCATGTACAAAAAGTTCATCTCTTCAAGCTTGTCAACCTCATCAAATACGAACACGACTGATTTCTTGTTCAAAGCCTGCTTTATAAGCCTGAAAAGCTCTTCTGTCTTCTTGTTCTCGATGAACTTGAAGCCCATCTTGTCGCATATTTCCAGTATTATCTTGAATGTTGTGTTGTGCTTCCAGCAGTTAATCTCAAGAGGGATTATTTCGTCTGTTTCGTCCTCAATTTCTGTGAGGATGTGCCTGCATGCAACTGTCTTTCCGACTCCTGGCTGGCCGTAGATGAAGGCATTCTTGCCGTTCTTCTCCTGAAACAGCGGCTTTATGCAACCCGCTATTGCCCTCTGCTGCGCTTCCCTATAAGGGACGAGCTTTGGCTGGTAGTCAAAATCAAGAGCCACATCGTTCTTGAAAAGAGATTCATCGCTTTTAAGGATGTCCTTGAATAGCTCTCCCATTTTACAGATATTAATTTCAAACGGTTTATATAAGTTTTGATAAGAAAAACTCATTAAATATAAGTTACAAAAAGATAGTCCAATGAAAAAATATTATATTTTAATTTTAATATCATTTATAATCTTCATTTCTGCATGCAAAGTTCAAGAAACTCTACAAGGTAATAAACAGAAATATGAAAATAAGGATTTAGGAATAGCATTCGAATATCCTCAGAATTTTAAAATTTATCAATCAGACAAGAATACTATAAGTATAGATAGCGGCTATGAAGATACTGAACACCCATTGCTTCAGATTTCAATAGGAATAAAGAAATTTAGCCCCAACAAAGAAAGCTTGGAAAAGATTAAATCGATGACACAGCCCTTTGCAGATTGGACTAAATCTGAGCTAACCTACAATATCCAAAACAAAGGCAATTACGATATTGTTATTGTGGAGTCTTCTTTTGGTTACCTCCCATACTATATATTAAGCGACAGAGGATCATTTGTTGTAGACCATCCGGGACCAATTTGGAAAGAGCAACTAACAGAAAGCTTATACTCGGATTATAAGATGAAGTTTGATGCTATAATAGAATCTATAAAGATTATTTAACAAAAAATAGTCTCAAGCCCTAATTTCTCGCCCCGCACCTGCTGCAAAATCTATCGTGAACTTTCATGATATTGCCGCACTCTTGGCATCGCTTTAGCCCCTGCTGGTGCCCTAAGTAAACTGGCTTGGGCTGCCGATGGGCCTTTGTTAATTCTGGTTTCTTATTCATCAGAATCCCATAAATCAGCTTGATAACTCCTATCGAAACAAAAATCCATCCAGTATAGAAGAAGAAAATGAATTTTTCATAGTCAAGTTTCCATGACGCGATTGAAACAAAAAGCCCCACAATAAAATAGATTAACCAGTGTATTTTTGCCATTTATCCTTTTCCTATTATCTTTTTTCCAAGATACTCTTGCAGAACACTTGGCACTTTAATTGTTCCATCTTCCTGCTGGTAATTCTCTACAATCGCCCTTAAAGCCCTGCTTGTCGCTATTGCAGTGCTGTTCAATGTATGCACATATTCTTTTTCATCCCCTTTCCTGTATTTTATATTTAATCTGGTAGCCTGGTAGGATGTGCAGTTTGAGCAGCTGACAACTTCCCTGTACAAATTCTCCCTTGGGAACCATGCCTCTATGTCGTATTTTTTTGCGGCAACTATCCCAATATCCCCTGTACATATGTTGACAACCCTGTAAGGCAGCTTCAATTTCTGGAATAGATGCTCCGCATTACCCAACAGCTCTTCATGGAACTTCCATGAATCCTCGGGCCTGCAGAAGATGAACTGCTCTATCTTGTTGAAATGGTGCACCCTGAATATTCCCTTGGTGTCAAGGCTGTGGCTGCCAAGCTCTTTCCTAAAGCAAGGCGAGTAGCCGACAAATTTCAATGGCAGCTGCTTTTCTTCACAAGTCTCATTCATCAGCAGCGCAGCAATAGGATGCTCTGAAGTTGCTATCAAAAGCAAATCCTCATTATCAATCTTGTACATCATTGTCTCAAAATCTTTCAGGTCTGTAACGCCTTCATACGGCTTTCTTCTCAGCATCAATGGCGGCTCAACCAAGGTATAGCCTTTCTCTGCAAAAAAATCAACAGCAAAATTTACTAATGCCAATTCCAATCTTGCAATATCGCCCATAAGGTAATAGAACCCATGGCCGCTGACTTCAGCAGCCTTTTCAAAATTAGCCATGCCAAGCTCTTGGAGAAGCTCGCCGTGCGGCTTCAACTCAAAATCAAATTTTGGCTTTGTGCCCCATTCCTTTACAACAGCATTATCGTTAGCATCTTTTCCGGCTGGAACGGACTCGTGCAGGATGTTAGGGATCCTCATAAGGTAATAATCAATCTTTTCTTTGAATTGGCTGATTATTTCATCGCTTTGCTTTATTTTTTCTGGCAATTCCTTCGCTTCCAGTACCTTTTCCCTGAAATCCTTTCCTTGTTTTTTTAGGCTGTTTATCTCGTCTGTAATTTCGTTTCTTCTCTGCCTTAATTTCTGGTTTTCCTGAAGCTGCTTCCTGTACTCAACATCGCTTTTCAGCAGGTCATCAAGCCATTCTAGCTTTTCCTTGTCGTTTCTCTTCTGGAGGTCTTTCCTTACAATGTCAGGATTTTCTCTTATGAATTTAATATCGAGCATTTTATACTGATTATCGGAAGAATGTATAAAAATGTTTTGGAAGGTTTGAGTTGGAAGCGGACGGAAGCGGAAACGAAAGATATATAAAGGAGTTTTTAAATTTAAATAAAAAAGGTTATTGCTTTAGAAGAGTAACATGTTCGCGAAGCAGGCCAAAATCAAAATTATCAGGCAATCTCTTCATATTTCTTGGACTCGATTTTTTTCTTCAGTGGCCAGGGTGAAATAAATGGCGCCTTTAGCCCAGATGATTAGGGAGGAAGTGGTTAGGCCTCCACTTGGCAATGAAAACCTTGTAATTAATGATTTGGAGCTAAAATTAAGGGAACTTGAATCACAAGGCAGAATCAAGCCAAAGCCAAGGTCACTTGGAGACCGCCAACCGTATAAAGTTGGCCAATATTGCACAATAGGCGAACAGTACGGAAAGGCAACTGATGTAATTTTGTATATTCCACTCGGGCAAGCGGGGCCAATGACCAGTCTTTATCATGTTGGTTCTGATTCAGAGGATAACAACCGTGTGTTCCTTTGGGATTCTTTAAGCAAGGCGGAAAGAGTGTATACATTGCAAGGTCTCATAGCGGCAGGAAAATTCCTTCAATCTAGAGGTGTCCCGCCTGATTTTGCATTTGACAGGCTCGAGTTGCTTACTTCAGTAGACACTCATGAGAGCAGTGTCATTTTGGCAGTTTATAAGGGGTTTAGCAACCCGGACGAAAGGTATATGGTGGTTACTGGTAGAGATGAAAAAGGCCAAATCGAGCAGAGGGAACTTAATAATTTTAAGCTATCTTCTGATGCACGGATGAAACAGATAGAAACAATTAGAGGAGGAGTATCCTCTTTCGGATTTACTGATGCAATTTTGTGTGAAGAAATTCGAAAGGTTCATCAATTCCCATTAAGGGCGGTGACGCATTTTGATCCAAAATTTCCAGAATATCAGCTTGTGTATGGACATTTAAGGGCAGCTTAGGCAAAAAAATCTTGAAGTTCTTGCTTGTAACGAAAATTATAAATAGAAGTTATTTTAATTATTTAAAATTAATGACAACTGCTGTGCCTTCCTTGGACGAAGTAGCCCATTTCCATATAGAAACACCTTCCGATATCACGTCCTTAATGGAAAGGGTCCACAATGCAGGCACCGCCCTTGTTCATAGCCATATTCAAGAAATTGGGAGAAATTTATTTCCTAATACTGGTGCCTCCAACCTTGCTGCAATTATTGGAAGCAAGAATATCATCCTTGACCCAAGCAAGCGCACTGTGTCTTTAACTGACAGTCTCGATTATTCTGGCGAGCATTCTGGCTCTTATGTCTTTGACGAGCAGCAGGCTGCAAAAGATTTTTACTTTATAAGGTGTATTAATGAGATTTCCTCATTGTTGAAAGCTAATAATTTCCCGGTTGACGTGGAATTTAATGAACTCCTCAGAAATTTTTCAGTATTGAGCTACGGAAGCCAAAAAATTTTTGTAGCTGCATATTCGGGTCAGCAATCTTCAGATCCAAAATTATATGTTGTAACTGGAAAAAACAATAACAAGGCAGAATGGAGGGTCATAGAGCTTCCTGAACATCTCATTCTTCCTCAGGTGAAAGACCAAATAGGCAAGCTTGGCTATGACGCAGTCATGCAGGGGAATATTGGCTTAAATAAATATGAATTGCTGATAAGGCCGTTATAAGTCAAGCTAAACTAGCATCCTGACTTTCTCACGCCTGTTTAGAGCATCCATCATCCTTCTTCCGATATTATTGCTTTTCTTAATCTTAATAGTTCCTGTCTTTCCGGCTTTGGCGCTCAAAAGAAACTCGTCCCCAACATAAATGTCAACATCGCGATTCTGCATGCCCATCCCCAGCTCTATAAGCAGCGCGTTCTTCTTATGGGCTATTTCAAACGGAACTTCTTTCTGCTCTTTTGCAGCGCCTTTTATGCTGTTATCTTTTTTGTATTTCTCTTCAATGCTTTCGATATCTATGCTGATTCCAAGCTTTTCTTCCAGCCTGGTAATGTTTGCGCCCTGCTTTCCTATAATTCTTGCAATATCTTCATCTGGGACATGCACAATGCACTTGTTGTCAGAAACCACATCAACTTCCACATTCCTTGAGTATTTCTGAAATTCGGCAAGTATAGTTGCTTCAGCCAGCTTGTGGGTTCCTCTCTTCTCCCTGCCTTCCTGGACAGGAATTACTACAGTCTGCTCTCCATAGCTGTAAATCTCATAAGCCAGTTGCCCAGTCTCAAAGTCGTTCACAACAACAACAGGCCTTGCCAAGTCTGCTTCTGTCATTCCTGATGGCACCTTGACAGTCATTTTCAATGCCAAAACTTTGTTGACAAATCCGTTCTTTATGAATATTACAGTATCTATCACCTGCGGGATTACCCCCATTTCTACCCTTCCGATAAACCTCTGGATTGCATCAACTGGAGATGTTGCATGGACAACCCCAACCATCCCTACCCCTGCCAGCCTTAGATCAGCAAAAAGCTTGAAATCATCTGTGTTTCTCATCTCATCAAATATTGTATAATCGGGCCTTGAAAGCAGCAAGATGTCATGAATTTCCTGCGCATCGCCATAAGATATTGCATATTGGGTTATTCTTTCTGGAAGTATCAAGTCTCTTGGGGCTTCTACTGTCTTTACAATCTTGTCCTGAGCGGCATAATACTCTGACAATGCCTGTGCAAAAGTCGACTTCCCTGCCCCTGGCGAACCCGCAACGCAAACCCCTTCTGCCTGCTTTGCAACCCTGTCCATCAGCTTTTCGCTTAACTTATAGTCGCTCAAATTAAGTTTTTTAACAGGCCTCACAGCAGTTATCTCCCATCCATCAGAAAAAGGGGGCTTTGTTATCACAATTCTGAAGCTGCCCAACTGTACAATCGTCGAGCCGGGCCTTTCAATCTCAATAAAGCCGTCTTTTCTTAATTTTGCATCCTCAATAATCTCTCTTGACATATCTTGGATCTCTTCCTGCCTCAAAAGGGCCTTCCTTAGCTCCTTAAACTGCCAGTTTCCCGGCATTCCCTTTTTAGCATAAGGAGGCACATTTTCCCTTAAATGAACACTCATGGTAGTTTCATCAAAGAACCTTTCAAGCTTTAGCTTTCTAAGCCCTTTGTCAGGATGTTTGTAATATACTGATTTCATTCCTTTTGCCAAAGCCACTTCGCTTTGGACTTTATCAGATGTAACAAGGGTGGCATCTTCGTCATAAGCAAGCTGCCTTATCAAGGAGTCTATCTCTCCAAGTGAAGCATGCCTGATTTCTGCTGCTTTTGGCCTTTGGCCTTTGAATGATAACTCAAATCCTTTTTCAACAGAAAGTACTTTTATTCTCTTTATCTCATCCAAGCCAAGAAACCCAATTGCCTTGTTCGAATTTGCCTGATGCTCAAGCTCTGCAATCACAGCTTCGTGTATTATAATCTCCTTTGATACTATTTGGCCATGCCTAATCTTTTCTGATAAAAGACCTTCAATAATTACAGAAGTGTCAGGCACAATCTTATCTATAATTTGTGAGTTAATCTGTTCCATAAGAATGAGAATACTTGTTTCTTTATAAATTTATGTATTTTTATTTTATTACTATATAGAAAAATAATTTAAAATTGATTAGATTAATTATTTATAATATTGAAAAGAAATTATATAGAATTAGTATTTATCCTGTCTTTTTCCTAAACAACACCAGCACAACAGCCAAGAAAGCTATAGTAAGCACCAATCTCTGAAATGGCGAAGCATCTGTCAGCATTACTTTAAATTCCTGGCTCGCAACCTGCCTGCTATTCAGCTCATCAGTATAATATACATTTAACTTGTATTCATTCTTTCCATACCTTAGCTCGCTTCCAGCAAGATTCACCACAAACTTTTTGTCCTCACTCAATTCGCCAACAGCCCATTTCTCCTCAACCCCGTTCTGCAACAAGACAACCTCCACATTATTTGGATTTGTAATTGATTTTTTTGCAATTGCAAAGGATATGGTGAAATTCCGGCCAAAAGAGGCATTTTCAGGATATTGCAGATTCTCAATCTCTATCCTTGGCTTGTCCTTGATTTCAAATCTGACATAGCTGGACTTTGATACCAAAGCATTCCTTAATGTTACAATTTCCTGTATTTGGCCAATTGATGACTTATTAATTTCAAATTCAAGCTCTTTTGATTGTGATATCCCGAAATCTGCATTGCTGCATTTGCCTTCAAAGCAAACCTCAACATCCTCTAGGAAAATGTTGCCCGTATTCTTCAAAATGCAGTTCAGCTTAACATCCTCATAAGTGAAAAAGGTATCCTTTGAGGTGTTGCAGGCAAACAAGACATTTCCTGAATATTTTTTCTCTTTCTCTTCCTCCAATAATTTTGCGGCATCACTCACCTCATCCAGCGATGCGTACCTGTTTCTGACATTAGACTCAAATTCGGTTTGGGAGGAAATATTATTTATTGTCCTGACCACTATGGGGAATGTATAAGAATACCTGCTGTCAAGGCCGCTGTCTATTTTTACTATCCAGTACAGCTTCTTTTTTTCCTTGGGCATCAGAAGAATGCTTTTCAGCTCCCTGCCAATAACCTGCACCTCACTTGGATTGTTTAAATAAATTTCATTGGAATAATAAAAGCCATTTGGATTCTCAACAATTGCCTCTATTAGATTGTAGGAGCCGAAACTGACGGTCTTCTTCAGGGCACTTGCCTCTATTTTTAGGGGAATCTTATAATCTCCTATCTTTTCAACCACCTTTGCTTTTATGTCAAGGTCATGAGAAATCAAATCGGCATTTTTTGCAAGCAATTGGTAGTGTGCAGTGGGCTCGTCAGGGTCATAAGATTCCTTGAATTTTATATGAGTAGGGTCAACCCAGCCGAACTGGCCATAAGTGACATCAAAAGGAATCCATCCATAATTTGGAAAATAGACTTCTGCCCAGCCATGAGGCCCCCACTTGTCAGGAAACAGGTCAGATTCGGTATAGGCAATGCCCGAAACAAACTTTGCTGGAATTCCCACAGCCCTGTTCAATGCTATAAACAATGAGGTGAGCTCGTCGCAAACTCCCTGCTTGTTCTCCAAAACCCATGACGCCTTCTGGCTTACCTCAGCAGTCAATGTGCTTAAGTCATAGTCAATGTTGTTTTTAGTCCATTCAGCCAATGCGAATACCGCGGAATACAAGTCATCCTCTCCTTTGACCAGCTCAGAAGCAAGCTTGATGATGCTTTCCTGGTCCGAATCGATAGTTATTGTTGGCTTTGTGTATATTAGAACATCTTCAGGCAGCTCTTCAATAGGAAAATCAATTTTATCCCTTACTTCTATGAATGAATTTGTTGTCTTTACCTCTGCCTTCATGCCGAAATCAATCCTTTTTTCAGGCCTTCTCCAAGTAAACTTCATGGTTTGCTCGCTAACCTCAGCCTCAGGATCTGTATCGAGCTTAAGCAAATCCTGCATTTCAGCCTGTTTCGGAAAGAATGTCAGCGCAACTGTTGCGCTTTCCGCATAGCCGTTTGGAGATAACAGCTTTATATCGGCATAGGAATTAATCTCAATTTCAGTTCTCAGCTGCTGGCTATTGTGTTGCCACTGGGCAAAAGAAAAGGGAGCCAATATCGCTAAAATTGCTAAGGCTATAAGGATATTTTTCATTTTGACACATTTGTTACTAATATTTATAAGTTTTATTGAAAATGCCGGCAAATAAACAAAATTTTATAAATAGCCAAGATAAACCAAAACCCACTGCCGAGGTCGCATAGCCCGGCCATTGCGGTGATTTTTGGTGGCAAAGTGAGCGGTTTTCGCTCGCATCTAACTAAAAACTGCAAGATTGCTATGGGCTTTAACCTTTCAGGTGGCACAAAAATCCACTGTCCGAAAGGACACGGGAGTTCAAAACAACCTTTTTGCAAGCAAAAAGCTTGACCAAAAATAGTTTCCTCCGGAAACTTAAAGGATTTGCTTCGCAAATCTTCGGTTATGAAAGTCTCCCCCTCGGCGTTTAATATTTTAAAATGCCCATCGCATCAGAGCTGGAAAAGGGAAATTACTTCATCTACAATGGAGAGCCTGTGAAAATCTCAAGGAAGGAAGTCATTTCAGTAGGAACGCATTCGCACACCAAATTAAAATTCTATGTTCAGGGCTTAAGGGAAAAAGGCGAAAGGCAGGTTGTTTTCTCGCACACTGACAGGGTTGAGAAAGTTGACATAATGAGGAAACAGGGGCAAGTAATATCCAAAACAGGAAACAAAGTGCAGGTGATGGATGCAGTCAGCTATGAAACTTTGGATTCAATTGTTCCGCAGGAGCTGGTTGAGGATATAAATGAGGGCGATGATGTTACTTTCGTTGAGATAGGCGGAAAGGTTGAAATTCTGGACAGGAGATAGATTAACCAGAAAAAGTATGATCTAGCCCTTCTATCGCTTTTTTAACAGTTTTGTCAAATTCAGATGGATCAAATTCTGCTTTACGCTCTTTAGGAAATCTATAATTTATTCTTAGGGCGAAGGTATCACTTAAAGTGTCAGATGGAGAAGTACCATCACCCACCATTATTCCAAGCATCCAATAACCACCATCTACACAATAATCTAAAGTTCCTACAGTAAACTCATGTTGCATTTTTTTCCAGATTCACCCATCTTTGAATTCGCAAAACCAACTTTAGATAATTGATTTTTATCGTATGCCGTCAATAGCAATTCTGCAAGTTCCTTAGCGCTCATTTGCACCGGTGTTTTAACTAAATAATCTGCTTGAGTTATTGTCATCTCTAATCCCCAAGCAAGGAACTGAAATACCTTTTTAAACCTATGGCTAATAGTTTGTTATGTGTCAAAGAAAATATCATTAAAGCAGTTCCTGATGAAATCAGGCAAGTTTGAAAGGGCGCAGGACTGCGAGCAGGCAATCAGGAACGGAGAAGTAACTGTCAACAGCAGGAAAATAACCAGTCCAAATTATTTTTTCAAGGTGAAGAACCCTCTTGTTAAATTTGCCAATGAAAAGCTCAAGGCAGTAGAGCCACTTTATTTTCTCCTGAACAAACCATCAGGTTACCTGTCTCAAAAAACTGAGAATGAAAAGACGATTTATGACCTTCTTGTGAAAACTGGGCTGGATAAAAACACAGTAAACTCTCTGTTTGCAGTCGGAAGGCTCGACAAGGACACAGAAGGGCTTATGATAATAACCAATGACGGAAAGCTGTCAGATTTTTTAATGAATCCAAAAAATGAAATCATAAAAAAATATTATCTGATTTTGGAAAATCGTGCTGATAAAGGGAAAATAATCCAGCTTGAAAAAGGGATTGAGATAAAAGCTGATGATATCAAATTCAAGACCAAGCCGTGCAGGATAAAGATTACGGGGGAAAAAGAAGCCTATATCTCAATTATAGAGGGCAAAAAGAGGCAGATAAGGAAGATGTTTGAGGCGATAGGAAACAATGTTGTTTATTTAAAAAGAGTTTCGATTGGGGGACTGCAGCTGGGAAGCCTGAAAACCGGGGAGATGAGGCAGCTGGAAAGAGAAGAGATTATGGAGAAATTGGAGTTTTAGCGAAAATGATAGAACAGGTTATTTTAGTCGATAAATATGACAACGAAATCGGGTTTGAAGAAAAACTAAAAGCGCACAGGGAAGGCTTGCTGCACAGGGCATTTTCTACTCTGGTTTATAATGAGAAAGGGGAAATTTTATTGCAGCAAAGAGCTTATTCTAAATATCATTCAGGAGGATTATGGGCTGACACTTGCTCAGGACATCCAAGGTCGGGAGAAATTACTTCTCAAGCTGCAGAACGAAGATTAAAGGAAGAAACGGAGCTTGAATGCAAGCTTGATTTTTCATTCAAATTTTATTACAAAGTTAAATTTGAAAATGGGCTGACTGAGCACGAGATTGATCATGTTTATGTTGGCAGGACGAGCAAAGAGCCAAAAATAAACCAAAATGAAGTTGCAGCTTATGAATGGACGACTTTGGATAAAATTTATCAGGATATCTCAGAACACCCAGAAAAATATGCACACTGGTTTAAATTGATTATTCCTCAAATAATGGAAAGCCCAATGCATCTTCAGTAACGTTTATAAAAGAGGTTTAATTCTCAGATAGTATAGCGGGATAGGGCTTTTGCGGCCTTAACCGACCGCAGACCTAAGAGCCAGGAGTGCCCGATGATTTTGTCAGGTTTCTGGCATGATCGGATGGCTCATACGGCGTGTCTGCCTTAGACACCCATATTAGTCAAATACTAAGGGCATAGGTCGGTGGAGGTAGTCAAAAACTATCGCCGAATTCAAACTGAAGCTTGGCTTCATGGAAGTCCACCTCCCGCTATCAGAAATAGTTTGCTTGAGGGGTTTTTCCTCTCAAGCTTCTTTCTATTCTTACGAAATACCACTGGACATGGACGCCTAAAATATATAAACCTACTCTCCGTCTGAAAAGCTGAAAAAGAGAACACGCAAAACTTCCAAATAATGATTTTTGCCTATTAGCGAAAAATCAATTACGCAGTTTCGCTTAATATTCCCTTTTTCTTTGGAGTCCAAAGTCTTTGTAAAAATAAAAAACTTTGGAGTTGATTGAAATGAAAATTAATGAAAATATTGCTGGGAGTGAAAATTACTTGCAGATACTAAAAAAAGATGTTCCAGAAATTTTTCAATTTATTGATGATAAGATTTATCTAAAGAATTCAAAAGCTAGACCATTCAGAATTGAATTTCCACTTTTCTTAAATGAAGACATAGCAAAAATTTCTGCAATGGTTTTAGATGGCTGTATCTTAAAAGATCTTAAGTCATGCATGTTTGCTCAGAAAAAGGATAGGTCAAAAGTCACAGAATTTTCAGATATTGTGAATAAACTATTTAATGTTACAGGAAATATTTACATAGACAAGGGCACGAATACTTCAAGAGTAGATTATCCAAGAAAAGCACTTGTTAATTTTTTCTATTTTTGTTTAAATATCCATAAGTGTGATGAATCAGCACGAATTCCAAATTGGATCTGGAATTCTCCAAAATCTGTTGTGATAGAATATCTAAGATACGCTTTTGCCATGGAAGGTTCTATTGGTCAATACTTAAAAGGAACTGAAATCAAGTTTCACAGCGTTGATTTACCTTATTTGGAAGATTTAAAGAAAATTTTAAGAGAAAAATTTGATATTTATTCAAATATTCAGAAATACTACATAAAAGAATATGGTTGGAAATATTATTTGACTATTTCCAGTCAAGATGGAGTCATTAAATTTCAAGAAGTTGGCTTTGCACTTGAATCTCACCAAAGCAGATTAACAGAATTAGTTGCTTCATTTAAGAATAAAGCTTGGGAAATTACACTTATTAAAATATTAAATGAGCATAATTACAATATTTTTACTCTCAAAGAAGCCTGCTGTATTATGCCGTATCTTTGCAAAAGAGCCGTCCATCATAGATTGTCTGAGCTGCTAAAACTTGGATATTTGCAAAAGGAAGAAGTTGGCTATTTTTTGACTGATAATGGCAGGAAAGTGGCAATTAATATTAAAAATCAAGTCAAGTTTACCGAATTAAGAACTAATCCAAGGGAAAATGAACACAAAGTTTTTCAATTTCTTTTAATGAAAGGCGAAAGCTATAGAAATGAAATAGCTAGAGAATTAAAAATTACCCCTAATACAATTCGTGACACTTTGAAAAGACTCTCAAATCGGAATAAAATTCAATTAATAAGTGTAGATAAGTTTCAAAGGAAATATTATAAGGTCAAAACTGACTAATCACAGAATTATCTGCCTCTTTTCCCCAAAACCTTTTTATAAATTAGCTATTATTCTTTAAATAAAGGTGATAACAAGTTGGTTTTGATTTGCGGTATTGATGAAGCAAGGCGCGGTCCAGTACTTGGCCCAATGGTCATGTGCGGCGCCTTTATCGATGAAGATGATATGCCTAAATTAATTGCTCTTAAGCCAAAAGACTCAAAATTATTGACCAAAGAAGAGCGAGAAGAAATCTATCCAAAATTAATTAATGTTCTGAAAAGCTACAAGTTATTCATCATACAGCCTGATGAAATAGATAAAGCGGTAAAAGGAGGCGACGGCTTAAACTTAAATCGTCTTGAAGCAGTAAAGCAGGCGGAAATCCTGAATGAATTCAATCCCGATATGGCAATAATTGACTGCCCGAGCAATAATATTAATTCTTACAGGCTTTATTTAAAAAAACTATTAAAAAATAAAAATGTTGAGCTGATTCTCGAGCATAAGGCAGAGCGGTATCCTTTGGTTGCAGCAGCCTCAATAATTGCAAAAGTCACAGGCGACAGAGAAATTGAAAAAATTAAAAAACAAATCAGAATAGACTTCGGCTCGGGCTATTTAAGCGACCCAAAGACAGTTGAATTCCTAAAGAACAATTTTGAAAAATACCCAGAACTGTTCAGGAAAAGCTGGTTTCCCTATCAGGACCTGGTAAACAAGAAATTCCAAAAATCATTGTCGGATTTCTCCCAGTTTCTCAAAGAAGAGAAGAAGCACCATGGGCATACAATTGACGACCTGAAAAAGCTGGAAGACTTCGGGTTTCATTTTGAAACTCCAAAGTCAGAGCATGAACTGGCTATAATGAAAGGCTCTTGCACTGTAATTCTTTACAAGAGCGGAAAGCTGCTGGTGCAGGGAGATGAAAAGACAAAGAAGAATGTAATGGGATTGCTTGGAATTTCTTAATAGAAAAGTTTCGTTGCATTCCTTCATTCGTCTATTCGGGTTCTGCAACAAGTGAGTATACCATCCTATCTCTCTTTTCTTCTCTAAAGTTGCATTCCTTCATTCGTCTATTCGGGTTCTGCAACGCTCCTGAAAATGTTGAAGATGATATGTTTGTTTTGTTGCATTCCTTCATTCGTCTATTCGGGTTCTGCAACATTGTACCATATCCTTATTTACTTTCGGCTTAAAATAAGTTGCATTCCTTCATTCGTCTATTCGGGTTCTGCAACTATTGCTATCAATCTTGGTACGAGATTCAATGCCGTAAAGTTGCATTCCTTCATTCGTCTATTCGGGTTCTGCAACGCGCCTCTCCAAAAAAAATAACAGGATTCACAACCAGTTGCATTCCTTCATTCGTCTATTCGGGTTCTGCAACTGCAAATGTTGTATTATGATTTACCAAATTATTACATAGTTGCATTCCTTCATTCGTCTATTCGG
>JACOUX010000031.1 GCA_016177615.1 Candidatus Woesearchaeota archaeon
ATAAATACTAGCCTGCCAATTGGAACAGCCTGCGACTTCCAGTATAGGCTGTCTTCAATTTCAGCTCCAAATGCAAATATAAGATTTGGCTTCCAGCCAAATGATGCTTCTCCAAACAGGTGCGGAGATGCGAATAATGCTCTTGTATGTGACAGGCAAAGTGGAGGGGTAGACCACGACCTCAATGTAGGCGCAGATAGTACTCCCACTGGATTTGACCCAACTGCTGGACAGACGCTAAACGTTACCTTGCTTTATAATACAACCTCTCATGTGTGGATTTTCAATCAGGATACATACCATGCAAGCGCATCTGCAACACCATACACACATTCAAATTTTTCCGTCAGGTACGAAGGCAATAGCATACGGACTGATTTGATATACGTAGCCTGCTATAACGGCACCCTTGGAGCGCCGCAACTTGGAGCCCAAACCTCTGATATTCTGCCGCCGGAAATAACATACTATAACCTAAGCACTCCAAATGGAGACTGCGTCACTTGGAATACTGACAAGAGCAATCCATGCAACACCACAGACACAACACCGACAGTTTATCTTAACACGAATGAGAATGCATGGTGCGCAATCGGAGTTTCAGACCTTAACTATACCGACCTTGGCTCAAGCAGGAACTGTGATTCAGGCCAGGGAACAGAATCCCATACCTGCACATTAACTCCGCAGGACGAGCTTACGTTTGAAAACTCCAATCTTTATATCGGCTGCAGGGATTCTCAATTCAACCAAAACAGCACCAGCACAAGCAGGGCTCTTTTAGTCACTATAAATGAGCTGGAAGATGTTGCAAGAAACTCAATCGAGCTGGCTGCCAGCAATGCGCTTTCAGCAAGCTATTCGATTTACACAGCTCAAAAGGTCTATGCGAGAAACTCTGCAGATTCGCAATCCGTAGGGACTTTTGATAAGGTAATCAAGAAGCTGAGCAAGATATGGGCATTCAACAGGATTGGAAGCTCTGACACTCTTGTCGGAATGTTCAACATAACTCCTGTCTTGTACACCTTTGAATATGTGAACAAGACATCAGCTTACATACAAAACCAGACAGAGCTGCTGATTAATGCGACCAAATAGCAAGAGGTGATGAAAAAGAGGCCTAAAAGTGATAAAAAACAACAAATTTTTGATTCTGTTATTGCTTCTGATAATTTTTATACCAATAGCCTACTCTGCAGACGACCAGTACAAGCCTTACCTGCACAAGCCAAATATTCCGGAGCATCCGAAGGCTAAGCTGTACGGGAAGTATTCTACAAACCTTTTTCCAGGCGCAGCAACTTATTCCTATCCCCTTGAAGTGCCAAAAGGCACAAACAATCTGCAGCCTTCTCTAAGTATTTCGTATAACAGCCAAAGCATGAAGCAGAGGCCTTCAACCTTAGGAGCAGGATGGTCATTGACCCAGAACTATGTTTACAGAGATGTTAATTTCACCCCTTACAACACAACTGATGACAAATTTAAATTAATTCTAAATGGGGCTTCTTATGACTTAATATTTGATAGTAATGATAATTTTTATCATACAGAGATTGAATCATTTTCAAGAATACAGAATCTTTCCAACGCTTCCAATGCATATAACCAATACTGGCTTGCAACCTTGAAAGACGGAACACAGCTTAGATTCGGCTTTAATTCTGATTCTGAATTAGCCTCTAACACAGGCAAAGGATATGCCTTGAAGTGGAGCTTAGACAGGATTATGGATGTCCACAACAACAAGATATTCTACTCTTACAGGGAAGATCCTTATTCTCTTGATAACGGAAATCAGATAACCTATAACAATGAGCAGAAAAGAAGAATTGATTTTGGCTATGAAGGCTCTTCAAGGCCAGACTTGAGATTGGTTTATGATCAAGGAAACACTTTGCAGGAAGCAAGAAGGTTAAATGACATTTATATCTTTTTTAACAGCACATTAGTCAGAAGATATAATTTTGAATATACAAATCTTAATAATGAAAGCTCATTATCTTCACTAAATAAAATAAAGCATTTTGGCTCTGACAACAGCTCTTTGCTTCATACGATAACTTTTGGCTATTACCAGCCAATATCAAGCTATTACAACTCATCAACTTTTAACGCAACCACTTTATTTTCTGATGCAACAGAAGACTTTGGAGTAAGATTAGCAGACTTAAATAATGATGGCTTTGTTGACATCATACAAGGCAGGGAGTCAGGAGGAAATATAAAGCAGGCATGGCTCAACAACAGGACGGCATTCAACCTTTCAATGCAGTTTGCGCCTCCGGACTTGTTTGTTTTGGACGTAAATGGACAAAAAAAGGGCAGAGACGCCGGCTTAAGGATAGCAGACTTCAACAATGACGGCCTGCCTGACTTGCTTAAGGGCCAAAACACAGTATACCAGGCATGGCTTAATAATGGATCTTCATGGCATGAAGACATCTTAAGCTGGCCTCCGCCAGTTTCTTTTTCTGATTTTGACGGCACTGACTACATTGAGCAAGGAG
>JACOUX010000028.1 GCA_016177615.1 Candidatus Woesearchaeota archaeon
AGCATTATTCGCATCTCCGCACCTGTTTGGAGAAGCATCATTTGGCTGGAAGCCAAATCTTATATTTGCATTTGGAGCTGAAATTGAAGACAGCCTATACTGGAAGTCGCAGGCTGTTCCAATTGGCAGGCTAGTATTTATAGTATATCCGCAGTCTGCTGTATCAGTTACATTTACGGAATGGTGTCCTATTGCAAAAGTGCATGCTCCTCTTGTTTTGTACAAGGAAGCATTGTCAAAGCCATGCCCTGTAAAATTTGTGCCATTCATCTGGCCCATGACCAAAAAGTAGGCGGAGCGGTTTGTTGAGAGGTTGCTCAATCCCAACTGAGTAAATGTAGTTACAGGGACAGCGCTTACACTGTACAGAACAGCCAGGAATACAATGAGCAGAATTGCTGTTTTCATTGTCCTACCTCCTTGATTTCAAGTTTTGGAATGCGGAACGTAGGATCTTTCTCAGCAAACCCTTCCCTTGAGTTCTTGTAATATGACTTTATGCTTCCGCTGCAGATCTCAAACTTCTGGCACGACTTGCCGCCGTTGCAGCCTGTGAATTTTCCGTTATGGGCGCCGTCGTACTTTGAGACGCAGGTCACGATGATGCAGTCATTTTCAGCTTCCTGGATGCACGCGCCCCATTGGGAAAAGTCAATTTCTTTCTGCTCGACAGAAGATTTTTTGGTGATTGAAACAATGAACCTGTTAAGAGAAGTGCATTTGGTTGAATTTTTTTGGACTATTTGCTCGCTTGTTATGCAGGTGTAGTTTATTGATGCCTGTGAGGTAGAGCAGCCCGTGCCAGGGCCTGAATCGTTGATGCATGAAGTTCTGTTGAAGTATTCAAAGCATGTCCCATATATTGGCTGCAACTCATCATAAAAGGTAGTTTTGCAGTCTTCCAACTCCTGAATTGCTGGAGATTTAATTTGGCTAGCAACAGCAATCGACAATAAGCTGAAAACCAGTATAGCTGCAGCTAATGCTTTATTTATTTTCATAACAACCACCTCAGTTTTTTGATAAGAAAATGTTTTGGATTTGAATGTCTAGAAAAAGTGCAACCTCTGCTGACTAATCTGATTTTAATTCTGTCCACCCCTCTTAAATCACAGCCGGATTCCGGATATATTTAAACATTTCGATTTTGTCAAGGCAAAATATAAATACAACATAAACAGCCTCCCATGCCTTGATGGAAAAAGACAACGTTTGCATCAATTGCAGCAACCAAATCGACAAGGTAGCTAAAATCCTGAAGCTTGGAGAGGCAGAGCTGGACATTCTCACAATCCCGAAGAGGATACTGACGTTTAGTTTTCCTGTAAAGCTTGATTCAGGAGAAATAAGGTACTTCACAGGATACAGGGTCCAGTTCAATGATGCAAGAGGCCCGACTAAAGGAGGCATAAGGTTCCATCCGGAAGTCAACCTCGAGGAAATAAAGACGCTGGCTTTTTTGATGACATTGAAATGCGCTGTTGTCAATCTTCCTTATGGTGGCGCAAAAGGCGGAGTGATGATTGAGCCGAAAAGATTTTCGGCAAATGAGCTTGAAAGAATCAGCAGAGGCTATATAAGGGAGATAAACAATTTCATAGGGCCTGATGTCGACATTCCTGCGCCTGATGTTAATACAGATTCAAAAATCATGGCATGGATGCTGGATGAATATGAAAAGCTCAAGGGCAGGCACATTCCTGCTGCCATAACAGGAAAGCCTATAGCCTTGAGCGGGTCAAAAGGAAGGGAGTATTCAACTTCAATGGGCGGAGCCTATGTGCTTAATGAGATGGCAGATTCTTTTGGCATGAATCCAAAAAAGACCAGCGTTGCAGTGCAGGGCTTCGGCAATGTTGGAATGAATATTGCGAGAATCCTTCATGAATGGGGGTACAAGGTCATAGCTGTAAGCGATTCGCATGGCGGAATCTTTAATCAAAAAGGATTTGGCATCAAAGACGTCATCGGGCACAAAAACAAGACAGGCAGGCTTTCTAAATTCAAGGGAGCAAAAGAAATCTCAAATGAAGAGCTGCTGGAGCTTAAAGCAGACGTGCTTGTGCCTGCCGCGCTTGAAGATCAGATTACAAAGAAGAACGCCGGCAAAATAAAGGCAAAGCTGATTTTGGAGATGGCAAACAGGCCTATCACTCCTGAAGCGGATGAAATCCTGCTAAAGAAAAACATCAAAGTAATCCCAGACATTCTTGCAAATGCAGGAGGAGTTGTTGTTTCATATTTTGAATGGGTGCAGAACTCCCAGAATTATTACTGGAGCGAAAGCCTTGTCCTTGAAAGGCTCAAGATTTACATGGCTCATGCAGTCAAGGAGCTGTCCAGGACATGCACGGACTTCAAGTGCGACATGAGGGAATCACTTTATGTTGATGCAATCAAGAAAGTGCTTGAGGCTGAAAGGCTGAGAGGGAATTTGAGATAACATATAATTTTATAAAGAATAATCTGTTTCTTGCACGTAAATCGTTTGAGGGATTATCAAATGTCAAAGATAAGTATAGATCAATTGATGGAGAAAGCAAGACGGATGGCTGCCACCAGAAACGACATTCCTGCCAAATCTGAACTACCTGCCGAAATTCGCAAACCCCAAGAAACTGCTTTTAAAAGTCTGGATTTTCTATTGAAAGACAGCGTTTTTGAAGTTACCTTTGCAGGTTTCGGCAGACCATCTGAATTCTTAGAAGATCCAGATCCGCGTGTAGACATTCATGTTCCTGGAAAAACCGGATACTATGGGTATATTGTTCGATGCCGTCGTGATTACGATTATGGAAATACTATTCGAGACGGGATGATTACAGGAAAGAAAGCAAGCGAACCTCATAATGCGAGAATAATCAGAGTTTCCAAAACCGACCCCAGAGGGCCATATACCATGATTGGAACGCTTGACCCTCTCTGGGTCCCGAAATCTAATTTAGAATTGCCTTTTACCCTTGAAGAATCGTTAGGAGTTTTAAGAGGAGCAAACGGCTTTAGCAGCAGGTATGTAAAAGAGGGCTATCAAGGTCAGCACCAAATAACTGCTTATACACATAAAGGGCAAAGATTATTTGGCCCATTAAAGGTGATAGAGCGAAGAAATTCTAGATTTTATGCCGATTCAGAAAAGCAATTTGCTGAAAGCAAAATTTCGGGCGAAATATATGAAAATCTGAAATTGGGGGATGATGTACTTGTAGAATTTAAAGACAGCCTTGATTTATTCAGGGACTCAGCATCAAATAAACCCACTCATTTTATCCCAATAATCAACTTTCAGCCCCATAATATGGCGGAGTCGCCTGAAGGATTGGGACTGATGACGAGAGTTGTGGACTCCAACGATGGCCCAGTTGCAGAAGGATCCAGATATGAAAGAGGAGATATCATACTTGATTTGCCTATACTGTTGGTTGGTGGTTCGAGCTGGGGAGATGTGGGGATAGGCTATGTTCAAAGACCAAAAGTGGAAGATGTCAGATTTTACTATAAGAAAATTTTAGTTATAGGTGCTCATGAATTTAAAGGAAGGTATATTCCAAGGGCGGACATTTTGGAAACAAACCCTAAAGTCATAATAGCTCAAATGAGATAAGGGAGTATTTTTTACAAAATAGAAACCATAGCAACACTGTTTTATGCAAGATTTGCTGAATTGCCAAAAAGGTGGGGCAAGGGCATTATGTTTTTATGTGAAGTAGCTTATCTTTGAAGGTAAATTTTTTTCAACAACCTTTAAAAACACCTCCAAATTCAGATTTTCTTATGCGCAGAGTAAAGATAATCGCCAGCATAGGCCCTAAGACTGAATCTGAAGGTATGATAAAAAAACTTGCGGATGCAGGGATGAACATCGCAAGAATCAATATGTCCCATAGCAACCATAAATGGCATTCTGAAATGATGAAGAGGATAAAAAAAATCAGCAGCAATTCTGTTTTTCCGATTGGATTGATGCTTGATACCCAGGGGCCTGAGATAAGGACAAGCGCAAAGACAGAGTTTGGATTAAAGAAAGGAGACATCTTCAAGATTGCGGTCAGCAGCGCATGCGACATACAGGAAGGGGAAAAGCACACTTTTGTTGACTATAAAAATTTAATCAACAAAGTGAAAGTGAAAGATATTATAATGATGGACGAAGGGTTAATCTCGCTTGAAGTCCTGAAACTGGAGCCTTACCACATAACTTGCAAAGTCCTGAACAAAGGCAAGCTGGAAAAAAGAAAAAGTGTGACCATAAAGGGGATTAGGGCGGACATGCCGTCAATAACAAAAAAAGACATTGAGGATGTAAAGCTTGGAGTCAAGAATAGTGTTGATTATATTGCCCAGTCTTTTGTAAGGAATGCAGAGGATGCAAGGCAGATGAGAAAGCTGCTGAAAAGCATTGGCTCAGAGGCAATGCTCATCGCCAAGATAGAAGACCAAGAAGGCGTTGACAATATGGATTCAATAATACAGGAAGCAGATGGGATAATGGTGGCAAGAGGGGATTTAGGGGTTGAAATTCCAATGGAAGAGATTCCAACTGTCCAAAAGCAGCTGGTTGACAAGTGCATTGCAGCAGGAAAGCCGGTTATTATTGCAACTCACCTGCTTGAGTCGATGATTGAAAATCCAAGGCCGACAAGGGCTGAAGTTACGGATGTTGCAAACGCTGTATTCGAGAAAGCAGACTGCATCATGCTTTCAGGCGAGACAACAAAAGGAGACTATCCGGTTGAATGCGTAGAGGCAATGCACAAGATAGCGAAAAATGTCCAGAAAAGGCTGAATTTTGAAGTTCCAAAAAACGGAGTCAAGACAAAGGATGTAAGAGAAGCAATTACTTTGGGAGCCTGCATAAATGCCGAAAATCTTGATGCAAAAGCTATCATTGTCTTTTCAAGGACAGGGAGGTTGCTCAGCCTTGTAACAAAAAGAAGGCCGAATATAGATATCTTTGTTTTCACCGACAGCGAAGAAGCAAGGAGAAAGATGATGATATACTGGAGCGCGTTCCCGTTCAGGATAAAGTTCATTAAAAACTTTGACCAGATGGCAAGAATTGCGATGAAAATGCTGAAAGACAGGAAATTTCTTTCAAAAGGTGACAGGGTTCTTGTAGTTTCCGATTTCGGCAGGAAGAAAGACGTTGATATCATGGAAATAAGGAGTGTTGAGTGATTAAACCAAATCTTTAATAACAACTTCTTAAATTAATTCAGATATGCAAACCTTTGACCTGATAGTTATCGGAGCAGGCTCCGGATTAAACGTATCATCTGCAGCGGCTGAAAAAGGAATGAAAGTTGCAGTAGTGGAAAAAGGCCCGATGGGCGGCACCTGCCTCAACAGGGGATGCATACCGTCAAAGATAATCATCCACAGCGCCGATGTTGCCGAAATAATCAGAAATTCGAAAAAGTTTGGAATTAATTCAAGGATTTCTTCCATTAATTTTAAAAAAATCATTTCAAGAGCGTCAAGCATTGTAGATAAGGATGCAAGGGAAATAGAAAATGGAATCAATGAAGACAAAAATATAACATTGTTCAAGGCAGAATCAAAATTCATTGCAGAGCGGACATTAAAAGCCGGAAATGAAATAATAAAAGGGCACAAAGTAATAATTGCGGCAGGGACACGGCCATCAATTCCGGATGTGGAAGGGCTGGAGGATGTTGATTATATTACAAGCGACGAAGCCTTAAGATTAAGAAAGATGCCAAAGTCAATGACAATTCTCGGAGGCGGGTATATTGCAGCAGAGCTTGCGCATTTCTACGGTGCGCTGGGAACAAAAATAAGCATCGTTCAGAGAAACAGGCTTTTGATTCCAAATGAAGATGAAGAAATTTCAAAGAAATTCACAGAAATTTTCGGGAAAAAGTATAATGTGATAACAGGTTATACTGCGGAAAGTGTAGCCAAGAAAAAAAATAAGTTCGTATTGACGGTAAAAAACAGCAAGTCCGATAAAAAAATTATCTCGGACCAGCTTCTCGTTGCGGCTGGAAGAATTCCAAACACAGACATTCTGGATGTTAAAAAAGGAAATGTCGAGATTGATGAAAAGGGGTTTGTAAAAACAAATGAGTATCTGGAAACAACTGCAAAAAGCACGTGGGCATTGGGAGACATAGCCGGAAAGTTTTTGTTCAAGCACAGCGCAAATCTTGAAGCAGAATATGTTTATTACAATGCTATTGAGAATAAAAGAATAAAAGTTGATTATGCTGCAATGCCTCATGCAATTTTTTCCTCGCCTCAGGTTGCAGGAGTTGGAACGAAGGAGCAGGATTTAAAGGAAAAGAAAATAAACTATGCAAAAGGAACCTATCAGTACATCCATTCAGGAATGGGGATTGCCTTGCAGGATAATGAAGGATTTGTAAAGATTCTTGCTGACAGAAAAACAAGAAAGATTTTAGGATGCCATATCCTGGGAACAGATGCCTCAACTTTGATTCATGAAGTGATTGTGGCAATGAAAGCAAATTTAAAAGTAGATGCTATTTCTGATGCAGTTCATGTGCATCCTGCATTGTCGGAAGTCGTGCAGAGGGCTGTTAATGGAATTGAGTGGTGAATTTAAGCATATACCATTTCGTCAAGGCTTTTTCTGTTTCGCACAATTAAATCAGGAATGTGGTTGAAGAAATGATGCAACCTTGTGTTTTGGCCCCCCAATATTGGAATTTTCTCTCCAATTTTTGAAAACATATCATAGAGCAAAAATTCTGCAAGCTTTGTATTTTTGGGACAGGGTAGCATAATTTGCCAATTTAGTCGATAAACTCCCTCCAGTAAAAATTTTTCTGACAGTTTTTCTGACATTTGAGTCTAAATATACTATTCCCGACCTACCACTTCCTATCTTCCTTAAGGGTTCCTCTAACTCCATTTTATTAAAAAATAATATCAGAACCTCTTTTTTAAGATGAAAAATTTTATGTTTTATAAATGTATAGTAATATCTCAAATTCAAAACCGCAACCTATTAAAATCGCTTAATAATCCCATAATTGGTGGCATTTGTGAATTATCGCATAGAAAAAGACGTAATGGGCGAAGTGCAGGTCCCATCTGATTCTTATTATGGGGCATTTACCGAACGGGCTAAGAATAATTTTAAAATCAGCGGAATAAGGGCACATAGGGAGTTTCTAATAGCTTTGGCAACAATAAAAAAGGCTGCAGCATTGGCAAATATGAAATTAAGCCAATTAGACGAAAAAACAGGGAACGCAATCGTTAAGGCGGCAGATGAGGCTATTAGTGGAAAATTTGACGATCACTTTGTTCTGGATGTCTATCAGGCAGGTGCAGGCACCCCTTTCAATATGAACTGCAATGAAATCATCGCAAATAGGGCAACCGAGATTCTCGGAGGCATGCTTGGGCAGTATCTGGTGAACCCGAACAATCATGTCAATATGTCGCAAAGCACTAATGACGTTATTCCCACTGCAGCAAAGATCGCTATGCTTAATTTGCTTAAGGATCTGGCACAGGAAGCAAGGAAGCTTGAATGGTCATTCAGGAAAAAAGCTGATGAGTTTAAAAACACATTGAAAGTCGGAAGAACCCATTGGGAAGATGCAGTTCCAATCACCCTAGGCCAGGAATTTGAAAGCTATGCCATTTCAATTGCAAAAGACATTAGGAGAATGAATGATTTTGCCGATGAATTGAGGGAGATTGGGGTAGGGGGCACTGCAATAGGAACAGGGATAACCGCTCATCCTGGATTTCATGCAGCAGTCGTGGAAAAGCTGGTTGACTTGACAAGGCTCAATCTGGCAGCCTCAAAAAACACAATCCAACTTACCCAGGATTATGGCTGCTTTGTGTCATTCTCATCGTCCATGAAAATGCTTGCCATCGGCCTAATAAGGATCTCCAACAACCTGAGCATCATGAACTCCGGGCCAAAAGCCGGAATATCCGAGATAATTCTGCCTGATGTGGAGCCAGGCTCCTCAATAATGCCCGGGAAGATAAATCCAAGCATTCCAGAATGCGTCATAATGGTTTGCTATGATATTATGGGAAAGGATAAAACCGTTGAATTAGCAGCGCAATATTCTATTTTGGAGCTGAATGTAATGTGCCCTGTAATCGCTTATAATCTTATTCAATCAATGAAGCTCTTGACAAATGCGATGAAAATGTTCAGAGAGCTATGCATTGACGGAATAAAAGCAGATGAAGAAAGGTGCCTGGAATTGTTGCACAAAAGCACAGCAATGGCAACTGCATTAAACCCGTATTTGGGATACCAAGCTGTTTCAAAGATCGTAAAGGAGTCATTAAAAAATAATGCATCAATAAAGAACACCATTTTAAAATATAAACTGATTGAGGAAAATGATTTAAACAAAATTTTATCTCCTGAGGAGATGACACAGCCGAAAGAAGCTTATCAGGAACTAATTTTCAAGATTAAAAATAGCGAAAATTATAAAAAATTTATGGAGAATCTATAAAAATGAACATCGGCGTTTTATCCTTGCAGGGAGATTTCAGGGAGCATATTGAAATGCTGAAGAAATGCAGCGTTAATCCAATAGAAGTCAGGCTGCCTGAAGATTTGAGGAATATTGACGGATTGGTTATCCCAGGCGGTGAAAGCACTGCAATCGGCAACCTTATGCAAAAAAACAGCATGGACAAGGAAATAATAAAAAAACATAAGAGCGGGATGGCTATTTACGGCACTTGCGCTGGAGCTATTCTGCTGGCTAAAAATATAGTCGGGAGCAATCAGCCCAGCTTAAATTTACTGGACATCTCAATAAAAAGAAACGATTATGGAAGGCAATTAGATAGCTTTGAAAGCGAATTGAGCATTAAAAACATTGGAAAATTCAAAGGCATTTTTATCAGGGCTCCTGTCATTGAAAAAGTAGATAAAAAGGTTAAAGTTTTATCTTCATTGAATAAAAAGCCTGTTTTGATACGGCAGGAAAATCTTTTAGCATCGGCTTTTCATCCTGAGCTGACAAATGACAGTAGAATACATGAATATTTTATAAAGATGGTTAAGGATTATTCATAAAACTTTTCAGCCACGCTGACAATGCCCTTAACATGCTCAACTGATTTTCTGAAAGCTTCTTTCTCCTCGCTATTCAATTTCAGCTCAATAACCTTTTCAACTCCCATTTTGCCAAGCTTGACAGGAACTCCGACAAAATGCCCGTTAACCCCGTATTCGGAATCACAGTATGCTGCGCAGGGCAGGATTCTTTTCTTGTCTTTCAGTATTGATTCCGCCATTTCTGCAACAGCGGCGCTTGGAGCATAATAAGCTGAGCCTGTCTTGAGAAGGTTTACAATCTCTTCACCTCCTTTTCTTGTCCTCTCCACAAGCGCGCTTATCCTTTCCATGGGCAATAATTCTGTTAATGGTATCCCGTTTACAGTTGAATATCTTGGCAATGGCACCATTGAATCGCCGTGGCCTCCGAGAACAATGGCATGGACATCTTCAACAGACACTTTAAGCTCCTTTGCTATGAAAGCCCTGAACCTGGTGGAATCAAGGATTCCCGCCATGCCAATCACCCTGTTCTTCAAAAAATTGCTTGATTTGGCTGCCACATAAACCATCGCATCCAAGGGATTAGTAACAACTATTATTATCGAATCTGGAGAGAATTCAGAAATTTTTTTGGATACTTCTTTCACAATTTTTGTGTTTGTAGCTACCAAGTCATCCCGGCTCATCCCGGGCTTTCTTGGGATGCCTGATGTTATAACCACAATGTCTGAATCTTCTGTATCCTCATAGGCGTTTGTTCCCTTTATATCCGCGTCAAAAGCTCCGACAGGGGCAGCTTCCAGCAAATCAAGGGATTTTCCCTGCGGCATCCCATCTATGATGTCAAGAAGAACAACATCCGCGAGCTCTTTTGATGCAATCCAGTGCGCAGCAGTGGCGCCTACATTGCCTGCTCCGATTATTGAGATTTTTGGCCTTGGCATTTAAGCTCCTCTTTCCTGCATCATAACCTCAAGCTCTCTTATGTCGAGCCCTTTCATTGGGTCTCCAAGCCCTGCTGAAACTTTTGCAACTATTTGTGGATTGTTGAAATGCGTTGTTGCCTCGACAACTGCTTTTGCCATTGCAAAAGGATTCTGGCTTTTGAAAATTCCCGAGCCGACAAAGATCCCATCACATCCAAGCAGCATCATCAAAGCGGCGTCTGCAGGAGTCGCAACTCCGCCTGCCGCGAAGTTCACGACAGGCAATCTCTTCAGATTTTTTGTTTGAATCAATAAATCAGCAGGAACGCGATACTCTTTTGACTTTTCGCTTAACTGCTTCTGGCCCATATTTTGCAATGCTTCAATTTCCTCATTTACCATCCTTATGTGCTTTACTGCCTCGATTATATTTCCAGTTCCTGCCTCGCCTTTTGTCCTTATCATAGCGGCGCCTTCATTTATCCTTCTTAATGCCTCTCCTAGATTCCTTGCGCCGCACACAAAAGGAACTTTGAAATCATTTTTACTTATATGCTTTTCATCTGCAGGAGTAAGAACTTCGCTTTCGTCAATATAGTCAACACCAAGCGCTTCAAGGACACTTGCCTCTGAGAAATGGCCAATCCTGCATTTTGCCATAACCGGAATTGTTACAGAACCCATTATTTCCTTTATCCTTAAAGGATCAGCCATCCTTGCGACACCGCCTGATTTTCTTATGTCAGCAGGGACTCTTTCAAGGGCCATGACAGCAACAGCTCCTGCCTTCTCTGCAATTTTTGCCTGCGCTGCGTTGACGACGTCCATTATAACGCCGCCTTTCAGCATTTCTGCAAGCCCTTTCTTAAGAAGGAATGTACCTTTTTGCATTTTAACGGAAAAAATTTCAACTAAAAATTGAAATTTTTTTAATATTATAAAGGTTTCGGAAACAGGAAAAAGAAATCGCTAATTTTAAATACTTGCAGGATTAAGGCTATTAATTGGGTGGTTTTATGGAGCGTACAGAAGAAATGCAGGTTGGCAAGGTAAGCCATTATTTTAGCAAGATAGGCGTTGCTGTGGTTGAAGTTACAGGCGGCAGCTTGAAAGCCGGTGATGAAGTGCATATAAAGGGGCATACAACTGATTTCGTGCAGAAAGTGGCTTCAATACAGGTTGAGCATGAAAATATCGAGGTTGCGGAGCCTGGACAGTCAGTCGGAATAAAGGTAGAGGAGCCTGTGAGGGCAAACGACTTGGTGTATAAATCAGTTTAGCGGGCTTTTCTGGGTTTTGGCGCTACTGCATGCTTTTTTAATAGCATCTTGAACATGATAGGGGCGATGAAGGTGCTTATTAGCGCCACGGCAACTATGGCTGTGAATAGATCCACATTGATGAGCCCTTTGTTTAATGCAATTGTTGCGATTACCATCTCTGTATCGCCTTTTGGAACAACCCCCCATCCGACTATAAGGCCTTCTGAAACAGAACCCTTGCTTAATACAACTCCAATTACCGTGCCAAGCAAAGTCCCCACTATATCAATGATCAAAAATACAAGTATAAGCAAAAGATTCGAATTTAGTGAGTTTAGGCTGGTATTAAGCCCGACATTTACAAAAAACAGAGGTATCAGGAATCCAAAAGACAGCATGTGGATGGAATGGGATATCTCATTTTTTCTCCATGGCTTCCTGTCCTCTGTCAAGAGCGTCTGCCTTAAAAGAACTCCGGCAATTAGCGCCCCTAAAAATGAGCCGATTCCAAAAAACTCTGAAAGGTAGGACATAAGCAGCACAATTATCAATGCGCCCATAAAGAGAGTTGACTTTGATTGGTCTTTCTCGAATATCTTAAGCGCCATAGGTATCAATAAAAATCTTGACAATATCACGACCAGCACAAATACAATAATCCCCAGGAGTAGCTTATTGAAGCTTAATTCGGCAAAAGCAGCGGAGTGAAACACGACCAAAAGCAGGCTGATGAGCAGTAATTCAAAGACGTCGTCAACCGTGCCTGACCCAATTATCAAGCCGCCGATTTTGCTCCTTAAAAGCCTTAATTCCTCAAGAATGTCAAGGGAGATGGCTGCAGAGCTAACAGATACGGAAATTCCAAGAATCATGGAAGTTATATTGCTGAAGCCAAACAAGTATTTTCCTGCTAGAAAGCCAAGCGCAAGAGGAATTGTTGTGTTAAATACGGCTATTAACGAAGTTTCCATAAAGTGCTTTTTAAATCTCACTAGGCTTATCTCCAGTCCAATGAAAAAGAACAAAAGTATTATGCCTATGTTAGTGATAAACTGGAAAATTGATGACACTTCTTCTGTAAAAAGAACTCCTTTAACAAGAGGGGTGCCAAGCACAATGCCTGCCAAAATCTGGCCAATCACCCTCGGCAGCCCAAAACGCCTGAAAATTTCTGATATTATATAAGCCAGAATAAGCGCAATCAGCATTGTGAGCAGAGCATTAGCCATATTCCATTCATCAAATTCATTGTATATATAATTTTCGCTCAAAGCAGAGGGATTTAAGAGGAAGAAATGCAGCACTTGAATTTCCCAAACCTTAAAGATTATGAAGGAAGTAATACGGATAAACTCCCATAAACCTGCTCAGGTACGAAATTATTTTGGACAATCCAAACCATATTAGCCAGATTACAAATGCCTTGCCCCATGGTAATTTATAAATATATTTTATCAGCATAAATGCTAGTAAAATAGGCACCCAAAGTAAATAAAAATAGCCCAATAATATCACTAATCTGGAATTTAATAAATTTGCCAGAATTAACCTATTGAATGCAAACCAAGCTGAAACAAGAAGGATAGATATTATGATTGAATTCTTATAATTCTTGCCCTCAATTTTGCATATCTTGGTAGAAATCACTAATAGAAAAGATTGCACGATTATTAACACCAAATAATACAATATAGCAAAGTACTCAACCATTCTCTTACTAATCTTATCCGTTTTATTTAAATCTTCTTACTCCCAGCAAAGAAACCAATAACTTTTTAATTATATTCTTATTTTTTTCTATTTATGCTATCAGACAAGGATATCAAGCACGAATTTAAAATAAAGGCGTCAAAAGACCCGGATAAGTATTACGCTACTTCTGTGCTCAAATCAGAGGGATTTAAGAGGAAGAAATGCAGCAGTTGCGGGACTTACTTCTGGGATGTTACGGACAGCGAAGTATGCGGAAACCCTTCCTGTTCCGGGGGGTTTAGATTTATAGGGAACACTCCGGCAAAAAAAGAGCTGGATTACATCGGAGTATGGAATGAATTCTCAAGATTGTTCAAGAAATGGGGCTATACGCCGATAAAAAGATATCCTGTTGTGGCAAGGTGGAGGGCCGACACCGATTTTGTTCAGGCTTCAATCTATGATTTTCAGCCATATGTTGTTTCAGGCGAAGTTGAGCCGCCTGCAAACCCCCTTGTTGTTCCGCAGATGTGCCTGAGGTTCAATGATATAGACAATATAGGGATTACTGGCGCCCATTATTGCGCTTTTGTAATGATCGGGCAGCACGCTTTCATGAAGCCAAAGGACTGGAACCAGGCAAAATACTTTACTGATATACATAACTGGCTGAAGCAAGGGCTGGGATTAAAGAATGATGAAATAACTTTCCATGAGGATGCATGGGCAGGCGGAGGAAACTTCGGCCCGTGCATGGAATACTTCTCAAGAGGTCTGGAGCTTGGAAATCAGGTTTATATGATGTACGAGCAGACACCTTCAGGCAACAAAGAATTGAACTTGAAAGTCCTTGACATGGGGATGGGGCATGAAAGGAATGCATGGTTCACTCAAGGAAAATCTACAAGCTATGAAACTACTTTTCCGACTGTTGTAAAAAAATTATATTCAATTACTGGTGTAAAGACAGACGAGAAGATGATGGAGAAGTTTTTGCCTTATTCTTCCTATCTGAATGTTGACGAAGTTGATGACATAAACAAGGTCTGGAATGACGTTGCAAAAAAAACAGGATATGACGTGAAAGAATTAAGAACAAAAATAATGGAACTGGCTGCGCTTTATTCTGTTGCAGAGCATTCAAGGGCCTTATTGGTCGCTTTAAGCGATGGGGCATTGCCATCAAATGTCGGAGGCGGCTATAATTTGAGGGTGATATTAAGAAGGGCGCTTTCATTTATCGACAAATACAAATGGGATATTTACTTGCCTGACATCTGCAGGTGGCATACCGATTATCTTCAGCAGTTATTCCCGGAATTAGGCGAGAATCTTGATGAGGTTGAGAAAATACTTGAAGTTGAAAGGCAGAAATACCAGGCTACAAAACAAAAAACCCATTCGATGATCTCAAAGCTTGTCAAGGAAGAAATCGACAGCAAGAAGCTGCTGCTTCTGTATGACAGCTATGGAATAACCCCTGAAATCGTAAGGGAAGAGGCGCTAAAGCTTGATAAAAAGATTGATGTTCCTGAAAATTTCTATGCAAAGGTTTCAGAGCTGCATGAGAAGGGCGAGCAGGAGCATCAGACCGGAAGGGAAGAAAGATTAAATCTTGAAAATGTGCCTGAAACAAAAGCCCTTTACTTTCACGATTATAAGAAAACCAAGTTTTCAGCTAAGGTTATCAAAATTACAGACAATAAAGTTTTGCTGGATGAAACTTGCTTCTACCCTACAAGCGGCGGGCAATTGAATGACCTAGGAACTATGAGCGGCCAGAATGTCATTGATGTCTTCAAGCAGGGCCACCATATTATCCATGTTTTGAGCCAGAAGCCGGATTTTAAGGAAGGAGACAAGGTTGACTGCGAGATTGATTTGGAAAGAAGGCTGCAGCTGGCAAAGCACCATACAGCAACCCACATAGTCAATGCCGCTGCTAGAAAAGTTTTAGGCAGCCATATTAATCAGGCAGGAGCAAAAAAGGATATTGATAAAGCTACTATAGATTTGACACATTATCAAAGCATCTCGGATGAGGAATTGGCTGAAATAGAAAAAGAGGCAAACAGGCTTGTGGATGAGCACATAGAAGTTCAAAGCTCATTCTTGCCCAGGACTGAAGCAGAGCAGAAATATGGGATGAATATTTATCAGGGCGGCGCTGTGCCCGGAAAAGTTTTGAGAATAATAAATATTCCAAACATTGACGTTGAGGCGTGCGGCGGCACTCATCTGAAAAACACATCCGAAGCCGGAAAGATTAAGATTCTGAAAGCAACAAAGATTTCAGACGGGATTGTAAGGGTTTATTTTACAGCCGGAGAAGCTGCTCAAAAAGAAGGGAAGAAAGAAAAGGAAATACTTGAGGAGTCTGCAAGGCTGCTAAGCGTTAAAGTCAGTCAATTGCCGGGCAGGGCAAATGAATTATTTGAAAAATGGAAGCTGGCAAAGAAAGCAGCTGAAAGGAAGAAGGAAATCAGCTTAAAAGATTTGGAATTAAAATCTATTGCGGAGTTCCAGGGAAATGTCCTTGATAAGGTAGCCAATATCCTTAAAACGCAGCCGGAGCATGTTGTCAAGACTATAAGGAGGTTTTTGAAGGAGCTGGAAGAGTTTAAGAGCAAGATAAAATTAAAATGAATATGCTCCTTAATCCGCTCCTTGTGAATTTGTACAGATACCATTTGGTACCGAAGTTCCTATTGATAGGAAGAAAAGTTCCAAATAAGAGATGAACTCAAAAAAATCTTGGGCTATAATCCCCACTTACAGCGTTAACACATGCGCAAAATAATGAGTCATATGGCTCCTCTGCTAATCCTTTGCCCTCATAAAACCTGTTCTCTTCCTCTAGGACAACATTAGTCCTGCTTACAACTCTGTGACCATTTGAATAAGTTCTCTGATTCAGCTTAACCAACCTTAATTGTCGTCCCGAAATTCTGTTAAAAGCAGCAATAGCCGCATCCAAAGAACCTTCAGCAGCTCCAGAGTCTTTTTTAGGGAGTCCATCTACACACCCTTCCAAAAATACTGTATGAATACTTTCTGCTCCTTTCCGAACTATGACTTGATGGCTTGGTATTTTGATTTCCATTTTTTCAACACCTTTCTCATTTTTGTTTTATAACATACTCAAGAATTAACCGCGATGAAAAGCCCCTTATAGAATATGTTATGGTTTGGGGCTTAAAGCAGCAGAAGCAAAAGTAGCAAAATCAACAACGACAAGCTTACCGTGGAATTTGATTTTGGCATTCGCATTTTAATCAGTAAATCATGTTTATATTTAAATGTTTTCAGCCTGAGCTTGATTTCCCCCATTTGCACGAGGGTGGAAGAACCCACTTGCTTGTTTAGACAAGTTTTCTGCAAGCGCACCAACATCTTTTAAAGTTCCACGCTCTTCCTGTTTTAGCAAAAAGTCAATCCAGGCATTAAGTGTGGCAACATCCTCTGTGCCTTGCCCCATAAACTCCTGCCCTTCATATGTTAGCTTTACATTTCCCAATACTGAGCCTGAAAACTTTCCGGTCACATCATAAATCTTCGATGCTGTTAATATCCCTACAAGCTGCTCGCGAGATTTAGGATTCAAATGCCCTAATCCATAGAAATTATATCTTGTATTTGTTTCCGGCAAGGGCTTTGGGCATGCTCCATAATTCGGCTGTTTCAATAAACCAATATCCTGATTTTGCAACATTTTAACACCTTCAGCATTTTGTTTCACAACACATCCTAGAATTAATTTCAATTCAAAGCCCCTTTAGAACGTGTTATCTTTTGGGGCCTTACAGCAGTAGGACTAGAATGATGACTACAACAGACAATGCAGAAATTTGAATTAATTTGCTGTCAGCCATTTTTTATATCAGGAATTGAGGTTGTTTATAAATGTTTTTATAAAAAAACAATTTTTACGTGCTTCAAGCAAACTGCATCAGCTTCTTCTGCTCTTTGACGCTCTTCAACAGCCTGCTTTGATTAAGAAGATTGTCAACATTCGCATTGAACTTCCTTTTGATAAAATGTTCTGCGTAATTGAACATCAGCTCTTTGGAAGAAAATTCTATGGGCCTATTATTGACAGCCTTACGCGTTGCTTCTCTAGTAACAAACACACCAAGCGGCATTGAATATTCGTCTGTTATGAACCTCAAAGCCGTGATGTATTCATTCCAAAAATAGAATATGTTTCCTTTACTTGTTTTACCTCATACAATAGCACATGCAAGCATTATCTGGACAAAATACTTTGCTATCACCTAACCAATAGGGGTATGTTAGATTCTTCATGAAATAATGAAATTTATAAGCAAAATTAATACCATTGCAATATCTTCCACACGAACTCATGCAGTCCGTATCGGTAGCCAATATCTGTTTACAATTTTTAGGTTGAGGGTAATAAAGATAAGCATCTCCATTTGGACAAACTGGTTTTTCTGATTTTTTATAGTATTTTTTATCATCCCCATATTTACAACGGTATAACTCTTCATCATATTCTACGTCTAAAGTTTCGTCAGGAATTTTAAAACTTTTAATCTCAACATTTGAGAAGCTTTTTGCACAAGTACACTGGCATGGGTTGGATGGGCATTTGTACCTGTATCCCCCATTTTGATAAACCTCAAGAATAGTAGGCTGTTCTCCTAATGAGAAGGAATGAGATTCATACTCAGAACTTTCAGTTAAACAATTAATCTCACAAAGCCTTTTACAATCATTATCATTTTTAATTTTATGTTCAGTTTCTAAAATTGTATACTTAACAATCGAATTATTACCTCTATTGATACATTCAACTTTTGAGCCATCTTCTTCACATTCCGCTTTTAATTTAAAATCACAACTATCGCTAACCAAAAAAGTATTGGTCTCTTTCTGTGGTACTACCGATTTAATTTTTTCTATGGCTGGCTCTTCTTTTTGTGTTGGCTCTTTATTTTCGCAAAATGTTTTATCGCTAACTATTGCTCCATTAGGGCAAACGTATTTATACTCAGTAGCAGTAGTACAAGCATATGCAAAGAACCCTAAAAAAATTAATAATAATATTAATAATCTCATTATATAAGTTTTGAAGAGGTAGAATATAAAATTAACGGAAATTACTGAAGACATTAAAAATGAGACAATATCTAGAAAATTCTGCTAAAATCTCTGAAGATGGGAAACATAGATACCATCTGCTTAGATGCTGGAATAAAAGCAAGAAAAAATGCCTTTTTATAATGTTAAATCCAAGTACTGCAGACGCCAGTAATGATGATAAAACTATCAATAAATGTATAAATTACGCCGAAAAATTAGATTGTGGTTCTATTGAGGTTGTAAACCTATTTTCTTGGAGGTCAAGACATAAATCTGAGATAAGGGCAAACGAGAGTATTGGTAAAGACAATGATACCTATATTGTTAATTGTGCTCAAAATTCTGATATAATTATCTGTGCTTGGGGAAACGAAGGAAAATATAAAAATAGAAGTAATGAAATTAAAACTCTGTTGAAGAGTAAATATTACAAATTAAATTGTTTGAAATTATCAAAAAAAGGAGAGCCTCGTCATCCTTTATATTTAAAAAAAGAAATTAGCTTGCAACAAATTTAAATTTTCCTCTCAGGAACCCTCCACTCTCTAGAATTCCCATTAAAAATATAAATTTCCCTTACAGCTGTTCCAAAAGATTTTTTCTTGCCAAATTTTTGCTTTTCAACTGAAATTACGTTAGCTCTTTTAAGAATATCCAAATGATGTCTTAAAGAATGTGCCCAAGTTCCTCCATAAGATACAAGATTATTTTTCCTTGCTAAATAGTCTGCTAATTCATAACGATAAGTCCGCTTTAAATCTTGAATGGCAAGTAAAACATCTTTTAAAATTACTTTGCTTCCAGATTGTCTAGGATAAACGGAATTTAATATATAAACAGCTTCCTCAAATGAATTAACTTTCTTAGAAAAACCATTAATGTAATCATTTAGCTTAAACCATTTTTCTGTATTTGGTTCAAATAATTCACTCCAGATTAAAGCTTCTTGTTTTGTCAAAGCATTACTCCAAAGTCTCCAATATCTTGAACTTTGCTGTTCCATAGCTTTGTACGGAATATTCAATTCTGTTAATATTTCGGCGATTGAATCTCTAAATCCCTTACTTGATACACAAAGTTCAATTTTATTAGAACTTGTTACACATCCATCAAATGTCAAAGCCCCAAAAGCAAAAGCTTTTCTAAATTTCAAAGGAGAATTCCTTATAATTTCTGGCTCTTTAACGGAGTATTGCTTGCAGCCAGATGGAAAATCAAAGAATTTTGTTAAATATCTTGAAATTATCCTGCTATGGAACTTAATTCCGAACTCATTCTTCCCAATTTGCTTTAATTTTGGAGCATATCCGAAGTCTTTAAACCACTTTATTAAAGCTGTAATACTAGTTTTATGGTAATCAGTTATTGCTATATAACTACCATAAAGCGTCCCATCTGCCGCGTGAGCACCAGTAATCTTACAAAGATTTACCGTTAATTCTTTAACTGCCACATATTCGACAACTGGAGGCTTGCAGGATTTCAGGAAATTAATCTTATTTTGAATTTCATATTTATTGGAGTTGGTTAAGTTTACTAATTCTTCAATATAAACTAAAGGATACCATTCTCTAGAGAGATAAACCAATTTTTCAGCACAAGCTATAGAAATATTCAGTTTCTTCATTAAATGTTTAACCAATTCGGTATTAGCAAAGCCAGTTTCTTCTATCAACACATTTAATTCAATTTTAAGATTTTCTCCTTTAGCAAGAATCCAATTTTTAGTAGTATCTTTTGAATCATGAAGCTTAAACAAGTCTAATCTAACATTATTGAATTTTTCAAGCATTTTGAATCACCGAGTTCTATCTAGTTGAAACTGTGTAAATGATTTCTGGTTTAAATAGTTCACACGAGCATGTCCAGTGTCCAGTGGTACTGGAATATATATGTCAAAAACCACAATTTTACAGAATAAATAATTGGTTTTTGAGCATGCTCGAAAATCGCATCTATCATTTAAATAAATCTTGCGATTTTCGACATTTTAGAAACCAGAAATCATAATTTGGCAGTTGAAAAATTTTTTGAGGTGATTTAAAATGAAAAGAATTAGAGAAATTTAATCAATTTAGATTGTTGTTTTATAGACTTCAAAAGAATGCTTTTTTCCAGGGTTTCGTCAATATTATAATTAAATTTCTTTAAAGCCACCTTTTTGGCATACTCTAACATCAATTCCTTAGAAGAAAACTTTATTGATTTTGAATTCATTGCTTTGCGTGCAGCTTCGAGCGTGACCCAGACACCTAAAGGCATTGTGTATTCATCTGTAATAAATCTTAACGCCAATACTGTGCCTTGCCTTTTTAATTCTCTTAATTTTTCCAGTATGCCCATCCTAACTGTGTAATACCCGCCAGCAGTCTGTTCAGCGTAATTTTTTCTTCCATCATAGGTTTCATAATCGGTCGTGTATTTTGGGCTTTTAACATACATCTCAAACAATTCATAACTCCAAACCTCAGGAAAACAAAGAATGAGGTAGTAATTTCCAAGATAACTGCCAAAAAAAGCTGTATAATCTACCATACTGCAGCCTTTTATTTGATTTATCAAATTCTTGCCAATTATATCGTGAGTAGCCGTCAAACTCCATCTCGTTGGCACAAGCTTCCTGTCCTTTTTCAGCCCAAGCGTTCCAACGCTCAAGATCCTGCTCAAAAAATTCTCGTCAAAGCTGTTTTTATAAAGATAATTGACAGCTTCATTCGCTTTAAGGTCAATGTCATCAAAAACTTTATAGACTTTTGTATGGATTTTTGGGTTTTCAGTAATGGTTGCCTTTTTTAATTTGGCATTCGGGCCTGTCGGAGCCATATGCGAGTCAAGATTAAGGCGAAACCTCGGCTTCCCCTCCAGCTGGATGTCGACATCAAGAGGCGAGGAAGACATTGCAATGTCCTGCGACAGCTCTATCAGTTTTATTTTCTTTTTAATGTTAACATTGTACCTTGAGTTCAGCAATGAAGACCTGAAATCAACAATTCTGGGTATTTCAAAATTCTCTGCTGACCAGTGTTTTGGAGCGTCATAAAGCCACGCATCCTCGCTTTGCTGCGGAGGCGCAAGAATTCCTACGTTAATGTTAGGATAACCAAATCTCCCGACAAAAGGCGCAACCGCGTCGCTGGTGAACTCTTCCTTTTGTAAAGTACCTTTTACCCTGAAGATGGCATTGTTTCTCGCGCAAACAGGGCATTTTCCCTTCCCGCAATTGCCTAAAGGATCGTATCCTTTGTGCTGCTTGAATTGGACTTGCATGAAAAACAACAAGTTTAGAACTAATATAAAGATTTGGGTTATGCATTTTTACTTTTGTATTTTAGCCACACTCTCTTAAAAAAAGGCAAAGTTAATGTGGACAGCATAAATGCAACTGCAGGAACTATCGCATTCAGCCATGGCTCTGCAATTTTAATTGCATGTAAATAAAACCCGATTGAAAGATATGTGAAAATCATTAAGAGAAATCTCCTGGTCCAGCTCAGCTCCCATTCCTTGTCGGACTCTACGCGCTTGTTCCGGTCTTCGATGCTCTTCAATCTTCTGTCAATCTTTCCAAGGCTTGCCATTAAATAAAATATTGAGACTTCTCTTTATTAAGTTTTTGCAAGCATGCTTAACAAGCTTAGCCCAAAACCCTTAAATAATAAACACTTATTACGGCTGTTATGGCATTATCAACATCTCAGGTGCATCAGATAAGAGATCATTTAGACAGCTGCAAAAAGCCCTTATTCTTCTTTGATGACGACCAAGACGGATTGTGCTCTTTCCTCCAGCTTTACCGCTATAAAAAGGAAGGCAAGGGAATCATTGTGAAAACTACGCCAAGGCTGGGCCCTGTTTTTGTCAGGAAAGTGGAAGAGTACCAGCCCGACAAGGTTTTCATCCTTGACATTGCTGACGTGCAGCAGGATTTTCTTGATGAAATGAAAGTGCCTGTAATCTGGATAGACCACCACGGCCCTTTTGAAAGGAGAAATGTAAAATACTTTAATCCAAGAGTTTCAAGTTTTGAGGACAATTTTCCAACTTCCTTTTTGTGCCATCAGGCGGCAGGACAGGATTTGTGGCTTGCAGTTGTCGGGTGTGTGGCAGACTGGTTTATACCTCCTTATGTACAGGATTTCAAGGAAAAATATCCAGACCTTATTGACTACCCTTACAAGACAGTTGGAGACATTCTTTACAATACAAAACTCGGGCATCTTATAAGAGTCATATCATTTATACTTAAAGGCAGGACAGAGGATGTCAACAAATCTGTAATGGTAATGACAAGGGTTGAAAGCCCTTACGAGATACTTAACCGGGAAACAGCGCAGGGGAAGTTTTTATACAAGCGATACGAGCAGGCCAATAAACTATTTGAGCCGCTTCAAAAGGAGGTTATTGCTGCCGCACAGCATTCAAAAGATAAGCTGGTAGTTTACACCTACAAAGATGACAAGACCAGCTTCACAAGCGACCTTGCAAATGAGGCAATATATAGGTTTCCAGACAAGATAATTCTTGTTGGCAGAGAAAAGAATGATGAGATGAAGTGTAGCCTTAGGTCAAGTAAAACATTGCTGCCCCCACTGATAGAAAAATGCCTTGTGGGCCTTGAAGGATACGGAGGGGGTCATGAGAACGCATGCGGCCTTAATATAAAAACAAGGGACTTTGAGGAGTTTGTTAAAAGATTCCGGGGAATGATTTGAGATTTTAATTTCTGGTTAAGTTTATAAAATGCGTGCTATTTCTATGAATGATGATCAGCCGGGATTTATCTTTTGAAACGTCAGAAACTATAATAGATTCTCCTAATTTCCTGATCTTTGCCCCAGGCTCATGGGCATCTTGGAATAATCCACCGAACATCGCTGCCCGGGATGCAATCATCAAGCTTAATATAGCATCTGTACTGCTTTACGAATCAAAAAGAAAGTTGGAAATCACACAAAAGCCCAATGTTAATCAAGCAGAATGGATTAGCGCTTTTGATGGAAAAACGTATCAAGATGAGCTCAAGGAGTTAAGAGAAAGAATTGATCATGTAATCAACACCTATAACCCAAAAAACTTATTTCTCAGTGGCAGGTCTTATGGTGGCGGCTTGGCAGCATTAGTGAGTGGAGATGGCATTCCAAATTTAAATAGAGTCCTGTTGGTATCACCTCAAATAATATGCCCTGAGCACTATGGCCATTATAACATTTATCAAGAATTTCAACCTCGAGAAAAATTCCTTGAGGCCATGTCTAGATACAAAGGCAGGCTAATGATTGTCTGGGGAGAATATGAATCTGCAGCTTTCAAAGAGCAATCCGAAATGTTATTTAAGGCAGCAACTGCGCCGGCCAAAAAGAAAATTGAAGTAAAGGGCGCTGACCATAGTTTTTCAGGAGAAGCTGCGGAACGATATATTCTAGCTCACTTAGAGGCATTTATGGGAAAAACAAAATCCTAAACCC